>JAYEJY010000022.1:0-5867 GCA_034660795.1 Promethearchaeati archaeon
AGCTGAAAAAACAAGAAGCCAAAATATTAACTAAAGAAAAACAATCAAGTGATTCTTGGTATCAATTAGGATTAAATTATTCAGAAAATTTTCTTTTTAAAAAAGCTGCAGATTCTTTTCAAAAAGCATTAGATATTAAAAATGATTCATTGAAGGCTAAATTAGCACTTGCTGAAACATTTACAGCTTTGGAAAAATATGAAAAAGCAGAAAAAATACTTAAGAAAATTATTGAAGATCATCCCGATAATAAAAATGCTTGGAGTGACCTAGGATATCTTCTAATTATTGTAAATAAAATACAAGAAGCATTAAATATAGCTGAAAAAGTATTAGAACATAATCCTAGAAACGTTGAATTACATATTGCATTTGCTGGGCTTTTCAGGCAAAAAGGAAAAACAAAAAAAGCAATCTCTGTTTTAGAAAAATTCATCGATATCAATCCAGATAATAAACAAATACTAGAACAATTAGCATCTGCTTATGAAGCTCTAAATAAATTACCCAAGGCAATTGAAGCTATTGAAAAAGCCATAAGCTTAGAACCAAAGGATCACAATCTTTGGATGAAATTAGGAGATATTCATGCAAGAAGAAATGAATACCAAGAAGCAATCAAATGTTTACAAAAAGTTGTACTATTAAAATCTCAACCATTTAAGGAATATTTTTACTTAGGTAGTACATTTGCGGTGACAGGGCAACTTGAAAAAGCAATTAAAAATTGGAAAAAAGCTGTTGAAATTAATGAAGAATTTGAACGAGGTTGGAGGATTCTAGGGAATACATATTATAAGACTAGTGAAATACAGAAAGCTAAAGTATGTTTTAAGAAATTGGAAGAACTTACTAAGAAAAAGGAAACATAAGGATTTTTTTTAAATCTTAAATTCATTCTTAATTTTTGAAAAATTCTATTAATGTATTTTTTTCGATAATATGATTATTATGGAGTATAAATAAAAGTATTTACTTTTATTGAATATTCAAAAGAGATTTAAAGGATTACATCTGTTATAACACAAATGACAAACAAGAAAACAAATCAAAAGAAGACACCTTTTTCTGAAAATGATTTATATAATTTAAAACAAATCAATAGGCCCAAAATTAGACCTGGAACTAATGAAGTCTTTTATTCTTTAGTAAAAGCCAATAAACAAGAGAATGATTACCAAGAAAGTATTTGGAGATATAAAAAAGAACCACGACAATTCACCCAAGGATTACTTAAAGATCAATTATTTAGATGGTCTCCAGATGGAAATACTCTAGCATTCATCTCTTTAAGAACAGCGCCTACAAAAAAGAATAAATCAAAAGATTCTGACTTGAAACCTCAACTCTATTTCATTCATCCAGATGGGGGAGAAGCACGAAAAATAACATCTTTACCAACTGGAATTAGCTCTTTTTGTTGGAGTGAAGACGGAACAAAAATTATTTTTCTTTCAAGGATGAATGAAGAAGAATTATCTGAACCTCCTACTAAAAAAATAAGTGTTAAAGACCCTGATGTTTTAGCCTTAGAAAAAGCGCAAAAAGATCGGAAAGAAAAAGCAAAGAAAGAACCTTTAATAATTGAAAGGATGATTTATCGTGAAGGGACTTCCTTCAAAGATGACCGGTATCGCCAAATACACATTCTTGATATAGAAACTGAAGAAGTCACCCGCTGGACAGAAAATCTCGAAGATGACTATCCTGATGCAGTATTAGCACCAGACAATTCATATGCAATAAGTGTCCGACAAAAACCTGGAGAAGGCGATGAAACAAGAAATTGGGAATTCATTAAAATTTTACCAGATGGAACTGTTGATATTATTGTAGATGATCATTTTGGGTGGGGAGTAAGTTTCGAAGTTTTTCCAAATGGCAAATATATTGCCACAACTATGGGGAAAAGAGATCTTGGAACCCTCGGTATTCCTGATTTATGTGTTTATGATATCTCTACTGGTAAAAGAACACAATTAGCTAAGGATATAGATAATCAAAAATATTTACCTAAATGGTCAGAAGATAATGAGCATATCTATTTCCTTGTTCCATCTAAAGGAATTTCTGAAATCTGGAAAGTAAATATTAACACGAATGAATTAGAAAAAATTGTTGAAACAAAAAATGGAGTTATTTCATATTATGATGTTTCAGAAGACGATTCTTGGTTAACCTTTCAGGCATACAATGTAAACGATCCATCAAAATTATATCGCTATGATATTAAAAAGAAAGAAAAAACAGTTCTTCATGAACCTAACAAAGAATTCTTAGCTAAAAAACTACTAGGAAAAACTGAAGAAATTTGGTATAAGGGTTATAATGACGATTTTAAAATTCAAGGTTGGATATTAACCCCTCCAAATTTTGATCCTAAAAAGAAATATCCGCTTGCTTTAAATATGCATGGTGGACCTCATGTAATGTGGTCTTGTCATCAAAGTATACCTATGTTCCATGAATTTCAATTACTTACCTCAGAAGGATATGTTGTTTTTTATTGTAATCCACGAGGTAGTGCTGGTTATGGTCAAGATTTCTATAAAGCTATTGAGAAAAAATGGGGTGATGAGGATTCACAAGATATTCTTAAGGGAGTAAATCTTGTAATTGAAAAAGGATATATTGATGAAGAACGTATGGGCATAACTGGTGGATCATATGCAGGATTCTTAACAGCTTGGATAGTCGGTCATGACAATCGTTTTACCGCTGCAGTACCTCAAAGAGGTGTTTATTTCCTTACAGGTTTTTGGGGAACAAGTGATGCTAAGCTTCTCATTGATGATGAATTTGGTGTAACTCCTTTAGATGATAGTGCCTTTCTATGGAAACGTTCACCAGCTGCATATGCAAAAAATATCACAACACCTTTACGTATTATACATAGTGAATTAGACTTTCGAGTACCAATTCCTGATGCTGAAATGCTTTTTACGGCTGTAAAACGTTCACATCCAGATTTAGACATAGAATTAGTACGATACCCCAATGAAGGACACGAATTATCACGTTCAGGACAACCGAAAAGAAGATTAGATCGGTTATCAAAAATTATTGACTGGTTCAATAAATATTGTCAACCAGAAAAATACGAAAAAGCTCAAGAAAAGAAAAAGAAAATTGAAAAAATAAAGGAAGAAAAAATTGAAGAAATTCTTACAAAGATCAAAGAGATCAAAGAATAATCATCTTCTTTTCTTTTTTTATAGCTGACCATTTGGTACCATTTTTTCATAATTGTGTCTTTTGCGGACAAAATCCCAGTAATTATTAACCTTTTTTATTATATCATCTGAAATAGTATGTTTATTTGGTTGATATGATTTTTGAGCTTCAATGTAGGCTTTAAAATCAGGTTCATATTTTTCGTATCCATTTAAGTCTAATTCTCGATAAATTTTGTTAATGTGTCCTAGTGGTTCTTTAATGAATTCCTCGTATTTTATTTCTACTAACCTATCATCTGGAATAAGTTTTCGTTGCTCTAAGAATTTTTCATACATTTCTTGATAATTTTCCAAAATTCCTTTTTGTAAGTCTTCGTCTTTCCAAGTTTGTAAAGCATATATCTCGAATACTGATCGGAAAAATTTCAAGATAGAAGCATACATTTTGTATGGATTTCTATAAATATGGATAAATTTTGCATTTGGGTACATTTCGAGAAGATACTTTATTCGATAAGTATTTGCTGGGTTTTTTAGAAAAAGTCTTTTACCATTATATTTCAAAGTCATTTTTTTAACAAAATAATCATATGTTTCTTTCCAATTCTCAACATCTTTCTGGCTACAATTATCAAAGCTATTATAGTTTGAATAGAGTTCAAAGTTTTTTGGGAAAATGAAACCATTGTAGAAACCATATTTATCCATTGCACCTATTGCGTATTCTTCTTCAGTTGGTTCTTCACTCCCCATAACAACATTATCCATTGGTCTTGTTTCAGGAAGTGAGCTTTCTATAAGCCAAGTAGTGAACTTTTCAAAACCTAAGAAGAAATGTGGAGCATACGCTTCTAGATTGGAAACATATCCTTTGCTTTTATCATGTGATAAAAGGGTGATTAAATATGTTGTACCCGTCCTATAATGGCCAATAATAAAGACAGGATCTTTTTCAACTTTGGTTTTCTTTATTTTTCTAGTAAATCTTATTTTTTCGACAACTCTTAATGGTAAAGTGATAACACTTACGAAAATAGCATACCAGAATCTTAACCAATATTTAGGGTGAATTTTAAATTTATTTTGCCACAATAAACGCATGATATTGATTAGTGACATACCTGCTAATGGTTCTTCTTTGACTATCCAATGTTTTTTCATTTGATGAATCCTCTTTTAATTTGATTAATAGAATTTGGTTTGCCAAACCATTTATAGGAAAGAAATGACGTTTTAAATTTTTTTCCTAACTATATACTCATTGAGTAAAGCTAAGAAGTTCTCGCAAATTTAAGAAAAATGAATTTGGAATTAAAATGAAATCTAAAAGAAAAGAATAAAAAAGGGAAAACTACTTATTTTTCAATTTTAGGAAGTAGTTTTTCTTCTTGATAAGGAGGGATTAGATTTTGCTTTTCTAAGTAGGTTAGAAGTAACTCAGTACTTTCACTGACAGTTTCACATTCTGTATTACAAATAACTTCTGGGTTAGGAGGTTTTTCATAAGGATGGGAAACACCAGTGAAATTCTTTATTTCGCCAGCAAAAGCTTTCTCATATAAACCCTTTACATCCCTTCTCGCACATTCTTCAACAGATGCTTTTACAAAAACTTCAATAAAATTAGCGCCAACACTTTGAATTTCTTTACGTGCATTATCTCTTGCGCTTATATAAGGAGAAATAAATGAGACAAGTGTAGCAATACCATGTTTTGCTAGAAGACGAGCTACGAAAAGTACCCTCTCAATATTTGTTTTGCGGTCTTCTTCCGTAAAACCCAAGTCTTTAGTAAGGGATTGTCTTACAATATCCCCATCTAATCGTTGTACACGAATATTTCGTCTTTGTAATTCTCTTTCTAATTCAATTGCCAGTGTTGTTTTTCCGCTACCGGATAATCCGGTAAACCAGACAACGAATCCTTGATTTTTCATTTTTTTATCAGCCTGTTTTATTTTTTTATTTTACAAATAATTCTTTTTGATTTATTAAGAAGTCAATAACTTCTTGCCGCATAAATGATTTTAGTTCATTTTTTTGCTTATTTCTTAATAATTGACGTATTTTTGTTCCACTAATAAACTCTTGGTATTTGGTACCATTATGTGGACAAGTATTGTCATTAACTACTCCACCACATTTTGAACATAGGAAAAATGATCTGAAACAAATAGGTTCAATTTTTAAATCGGGGAATCTTTCAAAAATTTGATGAGCATCAAACGGGCCATAATAATCACTGACTCCTGCATGATCTCGTCCTACAATAAAATGACTACATCCAAAATTTTTTCTCATAATGGCATGAAAAACAGCTTCTTTAGGACCAGCATAACGCATTCGTGTTCGTAAAATCCCTAGGGTAGCTTTATCACGACGATAATAGTTATCCATAAGAACTTTATAAGCTCCAAGAATAACTGGGTCTAGAAAATCATTTTTCTTTTTCTTGCCAATTATTGGATTAATAAATAACCCATCAACAAGTGTTAAAGCTGTTTTTTGAATATATTCATGACCTAAATGCGGAACATTTCTTGTTTGAAAGCCCACAATTTTTTCCCAATTTCGTTCCTTAAATATTTTCCTTGTTTCTCTAGGATAAAAAGTGACATTCTTGTATTTATTTACATTTGTAGGAAGTGATTTGATTGTGCCACCCAATGCAATTGGGTTGGAATTCATTAT
>JAYEJY010000023.1:0-5863 GCA_034660795.1 Promethearchaeati archaeon
ACGGTTTCAATAAGTGAAGAGATTGGTATTGATACAGTTACAGTTACGATTTCCGGTAACAGTATTTCAGATTATTATGAAATGACCCTTAATCCTAATGCAACTGTAGGGACAATTTATGAATATTACACTGAGATTGATTTCTCAAATTATGCTCAAGATAATTATACTCTAACATTCGTTATCACTGATTTAGCTGGAAATACAATACAAAATGAATATATAATAACAGTTCTCTTAGATACTACTCAAACTACCCCGCCACCTGCCCCAACTCCCCCGAGTAATATAGTAACCTATCTTTTTGGGGCTATAGGCGGTATCATTGTCTTGATTGTTGTAGCTTTTCTTATATTGCGTAAACCAATAGCCAATATTGGCTGGAAAGAATCATTAAAAGCTGTGTCATACATTATGAAAAATGGCCAAACTGCAATGTACGTCCCATATACTACACAGTTTCTTAAAGAAGACCAATTATTTGGAGGGGGAATGACTGGTATACTTTCTGTATTGGAAGAAATAACCGGTGAAAAAGAAGTTTATAAAGAAGTCCAAACAGTAGAATATGGCAATTCCTATCTTTTAATTTATCCTTCTACATATGGTACTGGCATAGCAATGGTTTCTGAAAAGAAACCTAAACATGAAGATGTAATAGAGAATTTCACCATTGATTTTGAAAATACCTATAGAAAAGCTATAGCACGAGATTTTATTTTTGAACCTGATTTTCAAGATGCCCGAAAATTAGCAGAAAAATATTTTGGCGAAAGTCCGTGTAAAGAAGGAGAAAGTGAATTGGTATACGAAACAGATATGTCACATACCGAAGAATCATCACCTAGAGAAAAAATCCAAGCCGAGGATTTACAAGAACATATCAAAGCTGATATTGGAAAAGCAATTAAGCAAACTCAGCAAGCATTAACAGCTTTAATTGATGGTGATCTTGATAGTTCAGAATCTCATGCTAATCAAACTCTTGTACTTCTTGAAAAAATTCTTAATGGTACGACCAAATTAACATCTCAAAAACAAAGCATTGAATATTTACCACGAATTATTGAAAAAATTTTTGAGGGTATAAAAGCAGCCCGTAATAATGATATTGTTAAATATCAACAATCAGTTGAAGAAGCATCTCAATTATTCTTCGACTCAATAAATTGATTACCTTTATCCATGAAGTTTATTCTTTACACATAAATAAGCAATATAAGGTTCAGGATTACTAAAACCTAATTTCAATGCGAATTTTGCTGAAACTTCATTATCGGCATCCCAATGAGGTTCTAACCCCTTTTCAAGACTTTCTTTAATTAGAGCTGCACAAGCAATTGTTGCAAAGCCATGTTGACGATATTCTTTCTTATTTTCAGTAATAACCTGTATTTCAAATTCATCATCATAGATTGGCATACTTGCTGCTGCTGCACTTATAACTTTCTTATTATGTTTAACACAATAACCTAATCCTCTTTCAATAAAATCTTCTCTATTCTTAAAAAATGGGAAAAAAGCTGGTGCTAAACTAGGATTAAAATTATAAACTGTTTGAAGGTCAATTTTTTCCAAAGTAAAATCTTCAGGTAATTCAATTTCTAGGAATTTCTCCATTTTTTCGACACTAAGATTTTTTGATGAATATTTCGTTCGTGGATATGGATTTAAAACGAGATATTTTTCTGCAAATATTTTCCATTTTTTAGTTGGAAAGAGTACCATCCGATTTTCATATAAGTATTTCAATACTTCTTTGGCATATGGATGTGATGGATCCCCGGCAATAAAAGCAAAGACCTTGTATAAAAGAAGTCCTAATTTTGGATTCTCCATATCATCAACTAATAAATTTCCCATCTTTTCTTTTAATATTGTTTTTAAAACAATTCGAAGATGTTCGTGTTCTTGGAATAATGGTAAGAATTGAGCGTACTTCTTATTCTCCACTTGAATTAACATCGACTTCACCTGTTTGTTTAGTAAAAAGGTACTTGAGGTTTTTAATTTTTGGATGAGATTCTAAAAACAATTTATTTTTTCTCATTCCATAGTTGTTTTTCTATTTCTCGTGATTTTGTTTTATCATCAGGATCTGCTACTAAAGCAACTGTTTCACCATATTTTGTAGATGTTTTTCTTTTACGGAATTGTAATAAAATAGGTATTCTTAATGCTGCACCTGATAAGACCCCGGTACCCCTTTCTAAATAAGGTAACAAACCTATATATCGTTCAGCAAATCCAGCTAAAATATCTTTGGCAACGAGAAGATCAGATTGCTCGGTAATTCGAAAAATTAGTTTGGAATTACATTGTGAAAGTATGTCCCTATCTAGCCCGCTTGGTCTCTGACTAACAATTCCTAATCCAGCGCCCATTTTACGGCCTTCTCGAGCAAACCATTCTATTGCTTGTTTTGTAGGAGATTCACCCATTGGAATAAATCTGTGAGCTTCTTCAATAAGTAAAAAGACTCTTTGAAGTACTTTTAACTCCATTGATCGTCTTAATCTGTTCAAATAACTTGAAACAAATATTCTCCGGGCTCTTTCATCAAGAATTGGTTGACTTACATCTAAAATTGTTATTTGTTCAGGATTGAAATGGTTTCTTACACTTGCAAGATTTGTTATCTCCTTTTGTTTGGCTTTAGTTTCAATACGATGGTGTTCGGAATCAAATTCTTGAATAATGGATCCAGAATAATGACAAATTGCTCCTTCAAGGTTTGTAAAAAAGCCCATTTTTCTAAAAACATCTAGTTTTCGGATGATAGGTCTTCGACTTATACCATCGATGATGTTATTTTCAATACCAAATCCTAAAAAGCCATCGATATCATAACATACTGCTGTACCAAATGTATCACGAATGCCATACCAAGTATTTTCAATTTTTTCTTTTTGAGTACTTGTTAAATCATACATGAAGCTGAACATTTCACTTGTGGTTATCTCTGAAAATAACATCGTTACAGGTTCAAAGGAAAAATTAACATCAAGTTTCTTAGAATATTTTTTCATCTTTTGATAATATCTTGGTGTATATTGATTAGGATATAATACCTTAACTGGATATTTCGGTAAAATACTTCCCTTTTTCACTCCTTTTTCATGAGACAATCCCCAATATTCTCCGTGAGGGTCAACAATTAAAACTGGGAGCCCGAATTCAGAGAATTCTTCTATAATTACTCCAGCAGCATAAGATTTTCCACTACCTCTTGAACCAAATATTGCGAGACCATCTGACCCTAAGATATTAGGATTTAAATTTACGGTTAATTCCCCACTATGTTCTGCAAATGTTCCAACATTCATTTTTCCTCTGTCTTCACCAAAAACTGCTAATTCTAATAATTCTTTTTTACAATCAAATACCATAGTTCCGGGTGAAACCCAGGCATTAGGGGCTGATAATTCACCTTCATGTGAAATTCTTGAAACTAACATGACTTCAATAATATGGAACTCGGTAAATTCTAACATTGAACGTGATTCTAATGATTTGCGTAATCGATCCATCCAAAATTTCGCATACCTTTCATCACTTAATTGTGGATTTTCTGCTCTAATGGTTGTAACTCTACCGATTAAAGTATTACCATTTGCTAATGGAATGCTAACAAAGTTCCCTTCAACGATGTCTTCATGTTCAACATTCTCATCTAATCTAACAATAAGTGACCCATCTGTTTTCGTTGCACCAAGAACAAATCCAATCTTTTTTGTTTTATAAGACAACACAAATCACAGCTTACCTGATGAAATTCAATCCTCTATATTTTTTTAGATAATAAAATATAAAAAATGCTTGGAAAAGTAGCTTTAATTCTTAAAAGAAACTATTTAGGATATAGTGAATCATCCATTTTAATAAATTAAAGCTATTTTGAAGTCTATCATAGAGTGTGAGTTCTTTTACTGATTCCGATGAAATATCACTGATGACTGAACCTTGAGAGCTGCAACTACAACCACTACAGGCGTTATTACAAGCATTTTCACAAGCACCTTCACAGGCATTTTGACAACAAGTATTACAGCTTTCCTCACAATTACAAGCATTATTACAACTATTTGAGCAACTTTCAGCACAATTATCACAGCACTCAACAGCACAGGTATCACAAATGGAACTCATTACGCCAAAAGCTATTAATAAAACACCAGCGATAGCAGCGATGACTAATAAAATAGGTAAAACAATTGCGAAAATAATAAGGAGAATTCTACCTGCTTTACCCTTTTCCTCTTCTTCTACTTCTTCCGCTTCTTCCGCTTGAACTTCTTCAGTTTCTGCAATAGTCTCAGTTTCTAATTCACTGGTAGTTTTAAATTCCTCCCCTTCCCATTTTTCTTCGTAATCATCGGTAAAATCTGAATTATAAGGTTCTTCTGGAAAATCGTTATCTTTTTCTTCTTCCATATAAGTTTTTCCTTATCGTTTTCTATTTTATGAGACATTTTTTATAAAAAACAATGGTATAGTAAATATTTAACTCTTATCTATAATTATAAATCAAGAGTAATGATATTAATCAAATTTCTGTGCTTGGAAATCAATATACTCATATAATTTTCTAATACGAATATTTGTGTTTTTTCGAGGTTGACAAGGAGGATCAGCATTTCGTAAGGGACATGTCTGGCATTTCTTTCTATTAGCATTTGATCCTCGAATTTTACCATATAGTTGATGCCCAAGTATTAGAAATACACCAAGAATGAATCTAATAAACCAGTTAGGAACAGCAATAATTATCCCAATAAATGCCCCTATACTCAAACCGGAGAGAAATCGTGATATCGCTTTAAACCATTTTATTTTAACCTTGAGCAATGAGTGTAAAATAGCTATTGTAAATCCAATAAAGGGAGTAGTTGAAAGAATCCAAACGCTTTCTCGAAAAATTGTAGGGACTAAAAAAAACGATAAGATATAAGAAAAAATCCCCAAATACATACTAGTACAACCAACACAGAGATAGAGAGGACCAATTTTGAAATAATGGTTTTTATATTGACTACAAATTGGATGATGGGCAAAATATTTTATCGAGTACAGTTTAATTAATTCCCATTGAGCATGAAAAGGTGTGTTTTTTTTGAGCTTGATATCATTTGATAGATAAGGAGAAGTGATTTTTTCCTTTTTCTCTCCAAGCATTTGATGCACCTGTTTTGTATAAAGTTAGGTTAACTTATAATATAATTGTTTAGTTCTTTTTATTAGATTTTAGTTTATTCTTTTTAACTCAATAAAATGCTTATTTGATTAATATTATAAAGAGTCGTTCGATAATCAAATCTAAACCTAATCGGAAGTTATTTGTATTGCCTAATTATAATAATTTATACCCAAAAATGGCGTGGTAATTATGACCGATGCAATAGATAGATATATTGTAAATATAAATGATGAAGTAGATACTTTATGGAAAACCATGAAGGAAAAAATTCATAATTATCAAATTGAAAAAACTAAATATAAAGACCAATTATCTAATAAACTTCTTACTGATGATATCTATGATAAAAAACATTTTAAAGATGATTTTAAAGTTTGGGAAGAAGAAAATGAAAATCTGCTAGAAAGAATAGCAGAAGATATTAATTTTATACTCAAAAAATTTAATTTGGAACTTACGAAAATAGATGAAAACCAACAAAGCTATAATGGTTTGACCATAAAAGATCTGTCCAATAATACAATCATAGAATATGATGATCTAAGTACAGGAACTAAGAATTTACTTTCCACATTTATACCACTTAAAACTTATGCACCCAAAGATAGTATTATATTGATAGATGAACCTGAAATGTCTTTTTATCCAGATATTCAGAGAAAATTA
>JAYEJY010000024.1:0-27286 GCA_034660795.1 Promethearchaeati archaeon
GAAAAGTTATAGTTTAGAAGGCCATCAAGATAATCTCCAATTAATAAAAGCAATAGAACCCGACTATTATTTTCATAGCGATATGTATGGAGTAGATTTCTTGGCAGTTCCTAATAATCGGATTAGAAAATACTATTATCCCGAAAAGAGATTACAAGAAATCCTCCAGAAGGAAGAAAAAAACGATGAGATAGAATCGAAAGTAGCTGTTTTGGCCCGATTATTAGCAAAACATCTCGAAATACCCTTTGAAAATATGGGAATTTCCGGCTCAATAATATGGAAAGGACAGACAGAAAAATCGGATATTGATTTTATTATTTATGGAAATGATTATGCTAGACAATTCAACAAGTTATTCCCTATAATTTACAAAAAGAGTAAAAAAATTACTCCTTTACCTAGACATAAACGTCTAAGATATGAAAAGAGTATGGCTCGGAAAAGTGGTTTGCCGGAAAAGCTAACCACTGAATACATCGCAAAAAAAACTTGGCTCTCAGTATATGGTAAAACAAATTTATCATTTGCATTTAGTCCCTTACCTGCAGAAATACCATTTGAATATGGTGAGTCGGTCTTTAAACCGGTAAAAAAAGTAGATCTTAGTTGTACAATTAAAGATATTTCTCTTGGACAAGCATATCCTGCAATATATCAGCTGTCAAATCAACGGATTTTAAAAGGTGAGGTAGAGGTGCCCCCAGAAAAAATTAAGAGAATTTTATCTTTTGAAGGGGCTTTTACAGGGTATTTTGAAGAAAAAGATAAGATTGTGGTGAGAGGGCTTTTAGAAGAAGTGAAGAAAAAGGACTCAAAGAAACCTTTCTACCAAATACTTCTGGGTACGAAGGAATGTCAAGGAGATGAATATATTATTTATCAAAAGCACTACTCAAAAATAAACTAGAAAATGCGATAAAGGAAAAATACAAATAAGATTTAGATTACTATCAAAATGGAAGAACCTTTACTCTAAGATATTATTAAGTGAATGGTCAAAAAAAAACCAAACAGTACAAAGAACGCTGAAAAGTAATATTATTACTTGTAAAGGATAGAAGTAAGAAAAATCTAAAAAATTGGAGTTAATAGTCATGTCCAAGAAATTGGTGAAAGAAGCAAAGAATTTTCGAGATCAAATTTCAGAATTAGAAGGTTTACTAATTGGTAAAAAAGATGGCAGTAAAATATGGAGCGACACACTTCGTGACCTCAATCATGAGTTTATCTTATCAAGCGCTTCAGTTGTTATTCGAGCTATGACGAAACTTTGTGAAGCAATTGATAAAGATAAAATCCAAATGATTGATTGCGAAATCAAAGAAGGCTATCTCATTATTCTTTTAGTTAAAGATGCGATTATTGTTGGATTCATGGGTGAAGATGCAAGGTCACAATTAGCAATTATTAAACAAAATTTACGAAGGTTTGCTAAAAAGGTAGCAAAATTTGTGTAAATTCAAAACTATAATTGAGAATAGAAGTTCTTGGGGAAAAAAGGAGCGCCCCCAATCAATAATTTACTACTATTCATACGATATGGATAATACAATATTTTTTGGAGTAAGCTATAGTAAATTAACATAAAGATAATAACAATCATTTAATAGGATAATATAATCAATAAAACTTAGGAATAAGTCTCGACAAAAAAATTGTGTTGGACAAGAAAGTCAAACAAATAGCAGGTGAATTGAGTGGTCCATATAAAACAACTGATTCTTGAAAATTTCAAGAGTTACGGTCGGCGCAAAGTAACTCTAACAATTCCTACAGGCATGACAGTTGTGAGTGGACCCAATGGGTGTGGCAAATCCAATATATCTGACGCAATACAATTTGTTTTAGGCCAATTAAGTTCAAAGACCATGAGAAGCGATACGCTCTCCGGTGTTATTTTTTCTGGGACAAAAGAAGGACAAAAAACTGCTCCTCATGCTAAAGTCACCCTCATTTTAGATAATTCTCAAGAACCTAAAGAAATCCCCATTTCCACAAATGAGGTACATATTGGGAGAAAAGTCTACCAAGATGGTAGAAGTGAATACTACCTTAATGGCTCAAGAATTACCCGAACTGAAATTGTTGATACCTTAGATATCTGTGGAATTTCAATTGATGGGTATAATGTAATCAGACAAGGAGAAATTGCCAAATTTGCTAATATGTCGCCTTTACAGCTTAGGAATCTTTTCGAAGAGATTGCGGGCATAGCTGCCTATGATGAGCGGAAAGAAAAAGCGGAAAAGAAACTAGAAGATGCTAGAACTAAGTTAAAAATTGCCTCAGTCCGGTTGGAAGAATCAATGAAAAACCTTAACCGGTTAGAAAAGGAAAAAAAGGATGCCCTTCGATACCAAGAATTGAAAGTAAAAATCAAAAATACAGAGGCAAAATTACTTCACGCACGTATTCGTCAAAACAAAAAGAAAAAACAACAAGCAATTCAAAAAATTGAAGATTTAAAACAACAAAAAGAAAAAGGAAAAGAAACGATTAAACAAATGAAAGTCGCCATTAAATCATACGATGAAATGATTGAAGAGGAAAAAAATAAACTAAAAAATGCTTCAACGCAAACATTTAACACAATAACAGAAGAAATCGAACAGTTAACACATAAACATTCCACTCTTAGCTCAGAACGCAAAGTTGTCGAAAATCAACTTGAAGACATTAGTAGGCACCAACAAAAGATCCGAGAACAAATTACAGAAATCAATTCAAACACCAGGGAATTACAATCAAATCATGTAACTACCCAAAATCAACTTGAAGGCGCGGATAAAACCCTATTTAAAATAAAAGAAGAACTTGATTCTAAAAGGGAGATATTGGAAAGCTCAAAATCAAATCAATTAATGAAAGAACTAGAGGATCAGAGAGCTCTCATTGCTGAGAAAAATAAAGAAAAGGCAGAACTCGAATCACAATTAGCAATATTAAACAATAATTTAAACATACTAGATTCTCGAATAGATGAAAAAGAAAAACGAATTGTTGAAGTTGCGGGAATACTTGCTCAAATTTTAAGTAGGAAAGTAGATTATGTAAATGAAATCCTGCAATACACTGAAGATAGTCGCGAAATGGAAGTTAAGTTAGAAGAACTCCGAGCTGAATTAGAAACAGTGGAAGAGGAACTTAGTGAAAATGAGAATGCTCTCCGTGATACAGGACTCACTATTAAAAGAATACAAACGGAATTAGATACCACTAAACGTATTATTGATGATATTTTGAGTAAATACAAAGGAATTAAATTAATTTTAGAAGCACGTGATGAGGGGAAAATTAGAGGAATATATGGTACGGTAGGAGAATTATGCAAAACACATCCAGAATATGCTCTTGCTCTCAATATAACAGCTGGTAATAGAACTAATTATGTTATCGTAGAAAATGATGATGTAGCTGAAGAATGCATCATGCTCATAAAAAAAGCAAAAGCTGGAAGAGTTACTTTTCTACCTTTAAATAAGATAACCCCTCGAGTTATTCCCCAGCATCCAAAGGAAAAGGGTGTTATAGGTCGCGCTATTGATTTAGTTAAATTCAAAAAAAAATACCAAAAAGCCATAGAATATGTGTTTGGACAAACTATTATTGTAAAGGATTTAGCAACTGCCCGGAAAATTGGCTATGAGTATAAAAATAGAGCTGTTACCTTAGATGGCGACCTTGTGAATCCGTCAGGATCAATGACTGGCGGGTTTTATAAAGGAGATGTCCGTGGAAAAATCAATCTTATCGTCAAAGATGAAGCGAAACTACCAGAACTTCAAGAAGAATATGAAGAATTACAAGAAGAACGTCAAAGGCTTTTAGCCTATAAAAGAGACATTTCCAAAGAATTAGATAAAGAGCTTATGCCTAGATATAATGAAATTATCAGAAACAGGGATCTCCGGGAACGGGATTTAAAATTAACTCAAGAAGAAATTGATATTCGAAGTGAGGAAAACATCCGGATCCAAGGGGAACTAGAAGAATTAACTACAGAATTTGAAACCTTAGAAAAAACGATAGAAGAACATCTTGAAAAACGACAGAATCTTAATACGTTTCTTAAAGAAGCACATGAGAAGGAAGAACAATTGAAAGAAGAACTTGAAAAAAGTGGGGTACAAGAAGTCCTTGAAGAAATTAAAGAAATGGAAAATCAACAAGTAGAAATTACTAAAATTATGAATAACCTTCGACAAGAGGAATATGAAGCAAAAACAACCATTAGTCAAAATAAAAAGAAAAAAGAGGAATTAATAACTGAACAAAAAGGGCTAAAACAACAAGAAGAAGAAAAGAAGGAAAAATTAGAAGAGATAAGAGAAAAAGAACAAGCTCTTCTGAAGCAATTAACAGAAAAGAAAGAAGAAAGAACAGAACTTGTAACGATTATTGAAGAAAGTCAACAAGAACAAGAAAAATTACAAACAGAACAAAATGACCTCCGAAGACAATTAGAACAAAACAAAGAACAACAAAATCAAATTATCATATTAATTGAAAGGTACTCAAATGAAAAAACAAATGCTGAAAAGCAAATAGAAGAACTCGAAAATATCGCCACAGAACGTGACTTACCGTATATTTTTGCAGAAGATGAAGAAATCGAAGTTGAAATCCTGCAAGAAGTTATGAAAGGGTTGAAAAGTGAACTTGAGGAACTTCCAGAAATCAATATGAAAGCAATTTCTCAATACGAAGAAGAATTAAGTCTAAATAACGAACTCTTAGAGAAAAAGAAATTTGTAGAAAAAGACTTCAATGCTATTAAACAAGCAATTCAAGAAATCGAAAATGAGAAACGGTCAAAATTCATGAATGTTTTCAATAGTATTTCAAAAGATTTCAACAGAATCTTTGGTATTTTATCACCTGATGGACGCGCAAAATTGGAATTAGATAACCCCGATGATCCTTTTGATGGGGGAATAAATATTATGGCGAATCCAGGAGGAAAGAAAATTACAAGTATGTTAGCTCTATCAGGGGGAGAAAAATCATTAACAGCCCTAGCCATGATTTTTGCTATCCAAAGATATAAACCAGCACCATTTTACATTTTCGATGAAATCGACGCTTTCTTAGATGTTAATAACGTTCATAAAGTCGCAGCTCTTGTAAGAGAAATGAGCAAGGACACACAGATAATGATTATTAGTTTACGTGCGCCTATGATTGCAGCGGCGCAAAAGATTTTCGGGGTAACCGCTGGCGAAGATAAAATTTCACAGATTGTGACAGTATCACTTGATGAGATAATGAAAATTGTAGAAAAAACAGATCTCATACCAGCAGAAGTATATGACTATTAAAGCAATGGTGGATATCGTGACAAATAATGAAAGTACTAAAGAGGTAAAAACAAAACAAACAATACTCGAGGATTACCCTTTTTGGTTAAGGCCACCATTTAGATTACTAACTGATGTAACTCAATTCAGGAAAGTGGATCCTTGGGATTTAGAAATATCTGAATTAATAACTGATTTTGTTAAACAAATGATTGAAGAGGAAGATATTAATTTTCCCGTCATGGGGAGAGCTATTCTCTCAGCAGCTATCCTTTATAGAACCAAAGTAAAAGATCTTATCAAGATAATTGAAGAAAATGATCAAGAGGAAGAAGATTTGGAAGCATTAGCGTTTGAAATACCTCATATTTCTCCTTCTTATCATATCTCACAACGACCAGTTACCTTCAAAGAACTTGTTCATGCATTTGAGGGGTTATTAGAACAAGAGCAAAGATATAAACGCAAACAGATCCTTAAAAAGAAAAGATCTTTGGTTAAACCTGTTGATATTCCACCCAAACCTGTGCGAATTATTGATGAGGAAAATACAAAAATCGCAAAAATGAAAAAGGATCTTTATGAGAAAATAGTAAAGCTCTATAATAAAAAGCAACAACCAATTAATTTTTTGGATTTACTTCCACCAAATACCACTCGCATAAATATTGTTAGAATTTTATTATGTTTACTTTTCTTAGCGTTCGAATTGAAAGCAGAAATCAAACAAACAAAAGATTTAGGAAAAATTACTGTTCTCCCTCTAAGAGATAATGAGGAGGAATTCCGAAAAGGATTAGAAAAGGTTATTCAGGAAAAACTCAATCGAGCTGAAAAGGAAGAAGAGGTAATAAAAATATCAGAAATAAGTCTCGAGCAGGATGAGGGGTTAGAAGAATATGGGTACCTCTTTGAAATCGATGAGGATGGGGAAAGTTACGATTAAAAAGAAAAAAAATGTTTTTTTAGTTTGCTCCAATAATGAAATTGTAAATATAAGGACCAACTAAAACAACGAGAATCAAAGCAACAGCAAAAATCATCACTGCATATGGGCCTACCTTAATACCTGGTGTATCTTCTTCAAAAAATCTAATTAGGCCTGCTCCGGTTGCGGGCATTGCCCCGCCACTATCACTGGATCGTCTTACGCGTCTGCTCATGGATGATTCTCCCATTAAATTCTATATAGTATAAAAGGTGTAGAATAAGACATTCTTTAAAGTTTCTGATACTTTAGCATATTCTAGAGATTATACATAGGTAAAAATATACTTAAAAAAGTATAAATTAATATATTTACAATTTAATCCTCCAAGGAAGAATTTACAATGAAATAAAAAAAGATATTTCTGTAAAAAGATTCCTTAAGAAGTATATTTAGGGGAATATTTGAATGAAGGTTCAAGAAGCTTCAGAAATAGCTCAGAAAATTTTAAATCAAGTTGCAACGGTAATTGTTGGGAAAAATGACATTTTAGAAAGAGTCCTTATTGGTATTTTAGCTAAAGGCAATATTTTGCTTGAAGATGTGCCCGGACTTGCAAAAACAATGATGATAAGAGCGTTTGCTCAAGTCATGAAATGTCGCTTTTCGAGAATTCAATGTACGCCTGATTTATTACCAGCTGATATTACCGGCTCAACTGTTTATGACCAAAAAACACAAGAGTTTCGTTTCAGGGAAGGACCTGTTTTTGCAAATCTGCTTCTCGTTGATGAAATTAATCGTGCTTCACCAAAAACTCAAGCGTCGTTACTAGAAGCTATGCAAGAACAAAATGTCACTGTAGATGGTATTACTTATCCTTTACCCAAACCATTTCATGTTCTCGCCACGCAAAATCCTATTGAATTTGAAGGTACTTTCCCCTTACCGGAAGCCCAACTTGACCGATTTTTAATGAAATTTGGTGTAGGGTATCCTAATAAAGGTGAAGAGATTGAAATCTTGAATCGTCGTATTGCTCGTAAACAAGAAGAATTTCAACTTCCTCCTCAAACCAATACTGAAGAATTGCTGGAAATGCAACAAGTTGTTGAAGAAATTGACATTGATGACCGTATTAAAGAATACATCGTTGATATTGTAAGAAAAACCAGAGACAATAGTCGTGTTGAAGTGGGAGCTAGCCCTCGAGGAAGTCTAGCGCTTCTCCATCTTTCTCGTGCAAGTGCTTTAATTAATGGCAGAGATTTTGTTAATCCAGATGATGTAAAAAAAGTAGTAATACCTGCTCTTAATCACCGAGTGATTTTAAGTACCGGTAGTTGGTTAACGGGTATCCGACCCAAAGATATTATCGCTAAAGACTTATTGAAAATTAAAGCACCCCGATTAGATTAACTTATTAAAAAAATTAAAGAAGATGGACTGGAAGCATGTTTTCCCCAAAAATTAAGTGGTATCTCATATTATTCTTCTCCCTCTTACTCATTGGTATTGGGTTACGAGAATGGCTATTGATTATTTCTCTTATTCCAATAAGTGTTTTTCTTATTAGTTATTATCTAACAAAAACCCCTGATGAAATTAATATTAAAATTACGCGGGATCTTGAACAAAAACGCTATCAAGAAGGGGAATATATAGACATAAAACTTGAAGTGGAAAATAGTGGGGAACAAGATTTTGAAATAATTGAAATCAAAGATATGCTCCCTCCGGAATTAAGCCTTCAAAAAAGCAGTAATTACGTAATCGGTTCTTTGCATAAAGGAGAAAGAACGACTATTAGATATCAAATTAAATGTGATTATCGAGGAAGATGGGAAATTGGACCTACCTATGTCCGAGTCCGTAATTTTCTTGATTCAAGCTTTACTCAGGAACGATTTGATAAAACAATAATTAAAATTACCGTTATTCCTAGTTTTTCCCCTCTCCAAGATATGCCTTTTAGAACAAGATACCCTCGCATATCAGAAGGCCCATTTCATTCAAAATTAAAAGGGGAAGGCTTAGATTTCGCTGGTGTTCGTGAACATCGACCGGGTGATTCCTTAGGACGAATTAATTGGCGGGTAACTGCCAAATATGGCAAGTTATTTTCAAATGAGTATGAATTATACCGTTCTGCTGAGATATTATTGATATTAGATGCGACAGAACATAGTGTTTCTGTTCTTGATAATGAAATTAAAGCAGTTTTATCCTTAGCAGAATATTTCCTCAAATACAAGTGCCAAGTGGGATTACTAATAATACGCGATACAGTTGATCGTTTTAGGTTAAGCAGTTCACGGGAACAACTCTATCGAATAACTGACGCTCTTATAGATGTAAAAGCGACCACCATTGAAAACTTAGACGTTTTAGATGATCGTTTAAAAACAAGCCTTGAGAAGTATTTCCCCCAAAATTGCCTTAAATTTATCATAAGTCCTCTATATAATCCTGAAATTAATCAACTGCTAACAAAAATTGCCCGGCAAGAACGGAATTGCCTTTTTATTTGTCCTCAAATAATCCAATATGAATGGGAGCACATCAAAAATAAGGATAATGCCTCAAATCTATTTATTCATCAAGATTTGTTATTACGTCATAAAACTGAATTATTAAAAGTTAGACAAAGAGGGCTTGTTATCTATGAATGGGACGCATCAATACCATTTAGTGTTTTTGTATCCAAACTAAAAAGAGTCGCAATACAAAGAGGGAGAGTAATATGAAGAAATCAATGTCAGCAACAAAAGAAGAAGAAACAGTGACTTATCGACTGTCTGATACGAAACATAAAGAAATCAAGAGGATAAAAGTTGATTACCAAGAACAATGTAGCAAGAAAATATTGAATTTACAAATAATAGCAGTAGTGTTAGTTTTAATAATAACTATTGTTGCCCCGTTAAGATTATTTGAATCTCAGACAATTGTAGATTATACAGCAATTGGGTTTGTAACTATAAGTTTAGTTCCAGCTTTCATTGCAATTTTTCAGCTATTATCCCATCACCGTCTTAATCTCTTACTATCCTTCAGTATCTATTTTATATGGATTATCATTCAATCAATTTTTTATTGGGAGATAATTCTAATGATGATTATTCTACTAATGTATTATGAGATTACAAACACAATACAAAAAGTTGCTAAAACGGTCAAGGATGTGGAATCGATAAGCGAAAGTGGGACCTATTATCATGCGAATGTGTTATTAAAGCGTTATTTTATGTATCTTGGACGATTTGTTTTATTAGTCACAGGAATCTCAATAATGCTTGGCGTTTTAGGGAATCTTGTTTTTAACAATTTACAAGGAGACATAATCTTTTCTATTGTGATAATCATTTCTATGATATTCCTAATAATTTATGCACAAAAGATTCTCACGCCAGATTTAGAAGCTATATTAAAGGAGAAACAATTAAAAGAAATTGATAAAAAAATGGCCGAGCAATATTCTAAATATTCATAAATTACCTATTTTCTAAAACCGTTCTAAAACGCTTAATAATATATGCTAATTGAATATACAATTTTTGCTCATATTCTCCTTGCTCATAAAAAATTTTGCTGATCAATTGTATTAGACGATGAGAACTTTTTTCCTGTTTTATAGTGGAAAGCCAAGAATTGTAATCATACAGAAAATTTACTAAACTTTCATCTTGAAAAGTAGCAGTTAATAATTCTTTATTATTTAACAACTGTTTGATTTCTTCTGCTGTTGAGCCAGTTTTATTTTGATAATAATCCATCATTTCGATAAGAATATTCTTACATAGAGAACTAGCTGTCCTTGTGAGCAAGGCATGGCGTAAATAATAATGTTGAAAAGTAAGTGAATGAATGGGGGTATACGATTTATAAGGTGATCTCTGCCATGGTCTGCTCTTCTTTGTATACTCTTTCATATCACGGTAAACAATAATGAAAACAAAAAGAATAATTGCAAAAATAAAAAATAGCCAGCTTTTTTCAAGAAATTGTAAAAAGGGATTCACAGTTGAGTGTCTCCATTATTTGATTCCTCTTTTGAATCATTTTTCTTATCTTTGTGTTTTTCAGACTCTTTTTTTGAAGTTAATTCTTCGGAAATTTCTTTGTAATAACGTTCTGCTTTGGTTGAGTCAGAATCCGTTATAGTATGTTCACTGAACCTTGCTTCTTCATATAATGAAGTAATATTCTTCATCGTATCTGAGGGGATGGTGAAATTCTCAGTTACTTCTTTATAAAACTCACCTGGAGTCATACTTCGTTGATTCTTTGCACCTTTATCTATTAGGTCATAAGATGTTTCATGATAAGCTCGAATCACTCTTTCACGGTGTTTCTCGGGGGTAGTTTTCGGTAACCACCGAACATCTTCAGTGATCACTTTTTCATGATAGGTTTCTTCCTGTTTTCTAAAGAAATCCAAAATAACAATGCCTACTGAAATAATGATGAAGAGACCCGAGGCAACAAGGAGGATAATGGATAATATTCCTTGGTTAAAAAAAGCGGGAAAACCGTCATTTAGGCCGGGAATGTTATCTGACGGAGGCGGAACGGGGGTTGTTTCATTTCCTGTACCAGTACCATTTGTAGGGATTGTTGATGTGGGTATAGTATCAGTTGGGGTCGGACTTGGTGTTATAGTTGGTTTTGGCTCAGGTATAATACCCCGTAACTTTTCAATTAAGTAACCGTACAAAAAGCCTAAACCCACAGCTAACAGCAAAGGGATAATTAAGCGTGTCCAACTTTTTCCGGAGAATAATAGACGAAACACGTAAAGAAGGACGACGAGAGTTAGACTAATGAAAGGAACAAATAAGGATATTTGTGTAAAAATGTTATCGGAACCAGCATTTGGTAGGCCATCAAAATAATCCTCCCATGATGCAGCTTCATTTTGGTCATCTCTCACGGTTACCCAGTCAAGTATCTGTTGTTGTTCCCAATAGAGTTGAAAAATCTCAGAAGTGATAAAGTCACTATCATTTGCTTTGATAAGTAATTCATTGTTTACATAAACAAAGAAAGTATTGTTAGTAAAACGATTTATCTTAACCGTATACCAAGTGTTTGATTCAAGAGTAATAAAATTTGAACCTAATTCTTCCGCTGCATTTAAAGCCGTTAGTTTATTTAGGGTTAAATTTTCTCCTTGAATAATGGATAATTTGTAACCTTTAGAAGCAAGAGAATAATAATCGGGACTTGGATCGATTCCAATAAAAATTATCGATGCAGAATAAGCACCATAATATTGAAACCGCCATTCCCATTTACCATAAGCAACAGAACTATTGTGATAAATCCAATTTTGATTTGGAGACCTAGCTATTAGTTCCCCGTTCTTAGCTTCATAAGATCCCTGAGTAATAGTCCAATTAGTTAAATCCGATTCGAAAATACGTTTCGTGGTAAAGGCTACTGATACGACTGAAAGAATAAGAAAAATGCCAATAAAAAGGAACCGTTTATTTCTTTCCAGTTGCCTAATAAAACTACTTTTGGCGTTTTTCGAATTATCATCCCTTTTTGCCATCACTAGTACCACATATATGTTAATCTAAATAATTAATCTAATATGCTATTATTTTTTTCCAAAGGACTGTTAAAAGTGCTATAGTAACGGATAAACGGCACTTAGAAGACATAAAGGGGGAAGAGAATCTGGTTCAATCATTTTAATTAGAAAATGTTTTGGAGGAAGTTTATGGCAGAGAGCAATTTTTTTGGTAGAATAAAGCATTATAAACCTTTGCGAAGTAATTTCAACAATCTTAAGTTTGGTAAAATTTGCTGAAGGGTGTTGTTGTGGTTTTATCTTCCAAATAATATTTTTTACAGGCGCATCTCTTGCACAGGAACATGTCATGACGTATTCTTCTGATTGGAATTTGTACTTAAGGAAGGAAGGGGAAAGTATTGTATGTAATAGACCTGTAGCTCCATTATAGGAAAAACGACATGAATTTTTCTCAGGTTCAGCTATAATTTTGCCAGAAATCATTGCTTGACCATTTTTTGAATGTATTAACCACCTATTTTTGGTTCGATAAAGCTTGAGACGCATACTAATCCTCTGATTTCAAGTGTGGATGTTCATGGTAAAGAAGGTGTGATTGTATAATCTTTTTCCCATTCTACATCATAATGATATTTGATTTCTTGTTTCTTTTCTGGTTTAACAGTTACTTCCCAGGTATAAATACCAAGGTTTTCTTCAGAAGTTTCTTTAGAACTTGAGAAACCTTTAATTTTAATATGCTCGGAACGCGAGTAAGGAATGACATCTTTTATTATAAATTTGGCTTCAGTAGTAAGATAATTTTCAATCTTTAGCTGGTAATCATATGAAACAGCACGTTTTCCTTTAATTAGTCCTGTTTTTTGTTTTTCTCGGGAAAGGAGTTTCTTTTCCGCTTTGACTTTCATTTCTTCCCGTGCTCCAAGCTTAAATTCTTCTTTAGGAGCTATTCGCTCGAGACTCGTCTCACCTATAAATTCACCATTTGCATAAACTTTTGCGTTACCAGGTAATATCATGGTATCATTATTGATAATTTTATTTCGAGCAATTACACCCAAAGCACTGGCAGCATTCCAGTAATATTCTTTAGTTGTTTTTAGTTCATTGAGAGTTAAGGGAACCGGATGTGTTTCACCATCTGAAGGAATAGTCCATTTTCCTGACACCTCATAATTTTGAACACCTGAAGTACTTTCTTGTAATTCTACAATAGGTTCTTCCATTTGTTCAAGTGGCGGTGTTTCTTCTTTTTCCATTGCAGCTCCTGGTGGTGGTGCAGCCTTTGGTGCAGAAGCAGCAAGACGTTTACTTTTGGCGGGCATCTGTAAATCCATTGTTCTTGGAGTGGGTTTATATACCGAAATATAAAATGGCTTGGGTTTAATTATTTAAACAGGTTGAAAAACGGCTGTTGAAATAGTGATATTAACATCTTTCCAGTCTTCTAAACTATTATTTCGAACAAGAGCCTGACCTTGGATTGTTGCAGTTTCAGATTCCAATTCAATATCATAGATAGGTTCCCAAGAAACCCTATGTGTTTGATAAACTAGTTCTATTTCAAAATCACCAGCCGTTTTAGCATGAATAGAAATAGAAATTTCAAATGATTCTTCTACCATGGATCTGTTCCTGGTGGTATTAATTTGCGCTTGAATAATAGATAATTGCTTTTTTAGATCCTCTATATTATCTTGTAATTTTTGAATTCTTTTCTGTTTTTCAACAACACTTTTAGATTGAAAACTAAAGAATTCCTTTAAGGTTCCTAATTCAGCTTCACCAGAAGCAAGCCATACCGGGAATTCTTCTGAGAATTTATCACCCAGAATATCCAGTTGTTTTTGTTGTTTTTGAAAGAATTGAACTTTTTGTTGAACACTCGATAGCTCTTTTTGTAAGGATTTCTCTGTTTTCCGTAATTTCTCTATCTCTTCATGAATAGTTTCTTCATGATATTTTTTCTCAATGTCTATTGCACCGAGACTACCCTTTCCTTTCCCGGAAACCCGAACACTATCGTTAATTAAATGCTTCGTGATATTTTTTATCTTAACTTTTTGCTGACCTTTTGCTAAGGAAATCTTACCTTTACGGGTTACACGTGCACCATCTAGATAAACAACAACTTTTGTAATGTTAGTTTCTACTATTTGATCTTTATTTGAAGACATGAGTAGTACTTCCTTTTTTATACCTTGTACCTTCTTTACCAACAAAAAGGTTTCGCATAAAAAAGTTGGAGATAAAATATTCAATAAATTATTGAAAAATAATCCATAGGTCTAAAAAAGAGAACAGAAAGTAGTTATCCTGACCATGATCCCGAATAAAGGTGACTACAGTGAAGAGAAACGTGCAGAAAATAACAACTATCACTGGTGCTATTATTATTGGATTAGTGGTCTTTAGTGGCTTGTTATTTGGCCCTCTCAATTTTATTCTTCCAGAAAATTTACGTGAGAAACTAGGATATAATAACGAAGAATCGAGTACTCCAGAACCTCTAACAGTAGACTTGTATGTTGATTTTAATAAAATGCGAGCTAACATAAACCAAACCATTACTTTTAATTCATCTGAAACTGCCACTGCTTACAACATCCTATTAAAAGCAAACCTCAGTGTCACAGTCATATCTTATCCAAATGAGTTATTTATTACATCTATTGCCAACATTAGCCAAGATAACCACCATTATTGGTGGTATTATATTGATGGTGTTGATGGTACAGTTGCTGCTGATAGATGTAATTTAAGAACAAATAATATAACAGAAGTTATTTGGGAATATAAAGAAAATTAACTAGGTGTATCTTTGTGAAAGAAGCTAAAATACAAAAATTTATGCACTATTTTTTCGTACTATTCTTAATTAGTAGTATATTACAAATACCAAGTGTAAAAGGAACTCTTACACAAGAGGGATATATTGGAGAGACTTTGGAATGGACAATTGAAGATGTAACAGACCAATCTGTTGCTTGGGTTAATTATACTACCTTCGAAACAACAGGACATTGGCAAGCACAAGCTAATTCTGCAATAAACTACACAATAGTGTATAGATCTGGAAATGGAACTAATTTAGATTTACATGGACAGTTTAAAATTGGCAATTTCTCAATAAACACATCGAATAGTGAAATTGGTTTTAACCTAGCACTATCAGGCTATACATGGATGGGGGGATTGATTGCAACTGAAGATGATTGGATGAAACTTCAAACTCAAGAACCTTTTATCAATGAAAGTGGAACAATCAAGTATAATCAAATTAAAACATTTAATAATACGCAAATAAATACGGTGCAAATAAAGTATAATAATAGTTTTCAAACCAGTACCCTATGGTATGAAACGAGAACAGGTATCTTAATAGAAGCAAATACTCGAGTCGGGAATTTTTGGATAAATTTCAGTTTAAGTGAGTCAACCATTGCTCTCCCCCGATATACTGCCCCATTATCAATGCCAACCCCTATGTTAGTTGGACTTTCGATACTGGTCCTTTCTATTGGAATCCCTTATAAAAGAAAAAAAGTTGAGAATAGTGGAATTTGAACGAAATCGAAGAATCGAATCAGCAGCACTTTCCGAAGGAAAAACAAAAGAAAATCAGCTAGAAGAGGATAGTTATACTCTCTCTCAATGGGTAAAAAATAATCCAACCTTACGGATATCCCTTATCGCTATCTTATCAGCTTTAGGACCGGCTTTATCAATTTCCTTTATATGGTTTCCTTACTTCGAACTCTTATCATTTACAATATTTATCAGTGGTATAATATTAGGCACAAAAGATGGTTTAATTGTCGGATTTATTTCAAGCGTGATCTATGAAGTACTTTCAACAGTCATAATGGGATTTGCCTTAGTTATTTATCCGTTTAAATTACTCGGCTTTTTATTGATAGCAGTTGTGGGAGGATTAATTGGGAAAAGTAACTCTAATAAGAAACAAATAAGTTGGAATTTTTTTATTGCTATTTTAGGGGGACTATTAACAATTTTCTATGATTTATTAACAAATCTTGGTTATTTATTTTTCACGAATTTCCAATTCAATAGTTTTTTATCCCTCCTCGTTACCAGCTTACCTGTTACAGCTATACGAGTCATAACAAATAGTATATTGTTTTTCTTTATTCCTATGCTTTTATCCCGAGTTTTTCTTCCAATGTTGAAACAAGAAGGAAATTAATAAGAAAAAATAGGGAAAAAAAAACCCCAAAAAGGATTTTTTTTAAATATAAAATAAAAAGAAATCAAAACTATTTTAAAGATTATACATAAATACTTCTCTACTTGTATGGCCAAACTTAGAAAATATCTTAAAAGATTGAATTATTTATCCCTTTTGAAATATTTTCAACAAAACGAAAGAAAATTAAAGTATAAAAAAATGTCTTAGAGTAGACAATTATTAGGTTAAAATTATAAAAAGAATCTTGTTTCGGTGAAAAATAAAATGAGTGATATAACCTTTGAAGAAGAATTACGTCCAGAATTTGATGAAGGCGTTTTATTAGATGTCAGGGGAATTAGAACCTATTTCTTTACAGAAGAAGGCGTAGTTCGAGCCATCGAAAACGTAGGCTACAAGATCTACGAATCAAAAACATTAGGTGTAGTTGGCGAATCTGGTTGTGGAAAATCAGTTAGTGCATTATCAGTTATGGGTATTGTTCCCGATCCGCCAGGTAAAATATTAGAAGGAGAAGTCTGGTTTGATGGCGAGGATTTACGTAGGAAATCTGATGAAGAAATGCGTACAATTCGTGGAAACAAAGTCGCTATGATTTTCCAAGATCCTATGACTTCGCTTAATCCTGTGCTTTCCGTTGGAGATCAAATTATGGAAGCAATTAGGCTTCACCAAGAAGTAGACCTTCAAACCGCCAGAGAAAACGCTATTAAAATTATGGATTTAGTTGGAATTCCCAGTGCTTCAGAACGTATTGATGATTACCCATTTATGTTCTCAGGTGGTATGCGTCAAAGAGTTATGATTGCGATGGCACTCTCATGTAATCCCGAGCTTCTCATTGCTGATGAACCTACAACCGCTCTCGATGTCACTATCCAAGCACAAATTTTGAACATCTTTAAGGCAATTAGTAATGAATTTAATATGGCAATTATGCTTATTACTCATGATCTTGGCGTAATTGCAGAATTATGTGATTATACCACCGTCATGTATGCGGGGTATATTGTAGAATATGCAAGTTGTATTGAGCTTTTCAAGAATCCTATGCATCCTTACAGCATTGCCTTATTAGGAGCAATTCCAAAACCCGAAACAAGAAAAGATGATGATTTAACAATCATTCCCGGTTCTATTCCCAACTTGATTAACCCACCGGAAGGATGCCGATTCCATCCTCGCTGTTCTCATACTATGGAAATTTGCAAAAAGGAAATACCCAAACTTAGACAAGTTGCCCCTGAACATACTGTTCGATGCCATTTATTCAATAAATATCCCGTCGCAGAAGAAGATGAGTATGTTGATAAAATGCGTGAACAATATCGACTTAGAGAATTAGCGAAAATTGAAGAGCGAAAATTATCCAACAGAATTGATAATTTAAAGGAAAAAATATTCCAACGTGAGAAAGAATAAAAAAATCGTATTTTTTCTACGCCCTTTTTATCTTTCTTTTTTTCTATTTTCTTTCAAGCGTCGAAAAAATAATATAGGTTTTTTGTTTTTACCTACTACTGTTTTGTGACGAAGGTTGGACAATGGCTAAAGAACCACGTGTAAATGTTCACGAATGTTGCGGATGTGGAATATGTGTATATGCGCTGCCGGAAGTATTTCGTTTATCGCCTGATGGCACAGCAGTTGCATATAGCCCTGAAAGTGCCTCAAAAAAAGAGATTACAAAAGTAATTAATGACTGTCCGGTGAATTGTATACACTGGTATGAAAAACCTGATGAGTAATTTACTTAAGCAGCCCTTTGATTATTACATCAATTGCTTCATCTTCTGTTAATCCTCGTGCCATCAATGTTTCTATTTTTTTATTATCAATTTTACCAATACTCGCTTCATGAGTAATTTTAGCACTTTCATGATTTACAGTTACTTTAGGAATTGCGCTTGCGCGGGCATTATCAGCTAATATTTCGGTGCAATCAACATGCCCACGGCTATTAGGTGCATTACCATTAGCTTCTGCGAAGAATTCACTCGTAGAATCATTTCGTACAACAACACGTGATTTTACAATACCTCTTGCATAAGCGCCATTTAAATTAAAAATCTCCGTGATTTTTATCTTATCATCTTTAATCCCAGCTGCCTTAGTTAATAATTCTACAATAGCCTTTTCTTGTAAATCAGCTTCATAATGGATATCTAACTTGCCAACTCTACCACCCACCAATTTAAACGTATTAGCATAACGAGCCTTTTTCTTTATTAGCGCTTTTGTTCGTGGTCGTACGAACGCCCCTGTAGCTACGCCATGAAAATGTTCTTCATGATATTCAAAGTCACCTCCTTCTTCAACCGTAACTTTAGCTTCCATCTCATGAATAACGTTGATTGAATTCGGGAAAGTACAATGAGCAATTACACTCACTTTCGCATTTTTACCAATGATATATTCTGATTGAACCTCTTGTCTACCTTTTGTAGCCATCATACCAAAACAAATATGGATAGGTTCATCGTATTCTACGCCCTCATCTACTTTTATTGTTGCCTTCACACCATCAGGTAATTCTTCTGCCTCCATATGTATCCCCGCAATTTCTGTAACAGATAGAACTTTATTATGGCTAACGGTTAAGCTGGGCGTGTTTTCATCGATTAAATGTTGAGGGTTTCCCCCACTATTTTTATAAGCTTCTAAAAAATTCTTGTCAATTTTTGGTAAGTTTTTGCTCAATACTGAATAACTCCTTAGTCATCGTCTGTTACACAATTAACAGTGGGATAATTAACATGAGGACAAGTCACACAGCCCGATTTAAATTTATCACTTATTTCTTTCGCTGGTCCTTCAAGTAATATTTGTCCGCAACAAAGAATAGCTGCACGATCTGCAATATGAGCCATCTCTTCGCGATGGGTTATTAGTAATATTGAACTACCTCTTGCCTCCATTTCTTGAATAATTTGTGCAATTTCATCTATTGAGAGAAGATCAATGCCGCTATCCGGTTCATCAAGAATCGCTACTTTAGGCTTTGCGAGAGCGACTGCTGCTAATTCTACTCGTTTGCGTTCTCCACCGCTTAAGCTTTTATCCACCATCCTATCTAAATATCTCTCCGGTTCTAAACCCACAGCTGTTAAAATATCACCTAATGTACTCTCTGAGGCAGCTGAATCACTAACACGCAAATACTCTCTTACTGTTAAGCCTTCAAATCGAACAGGTTCCTGCCACGCTAAGGTAATACCTGCTTTTGCTTTTTCTGTTAAAGATGCAGAGGTAATATCTTTGCCATCCAGTAGTATTTTCCCTCTACAAGGTTTATATCCACGAGCTCCCATTAACACATAAGCAAGAGTTGATTTCCCAGTACCATTTGCTCCTAATAAGCAAAAGGTTTCATTATCTTTTAGCTTTAATGTTAAACCTTGAAGAATCATTTTATTATCAATGTCTAACCAAACATCACGAACATCTAACAGTGGCAAATCCTCAATATAAAGTAAAAGCGAGCTTTATACTAAAAGAAAACGGTTTATTTTCTAACCTATAAATAACATAGAACTTTATCATTAAAGAAGAGACTATAAAAAAGATAAAAAAGAGAAAAAAATGCTATCCTGTTCGCATTATTATATGATAACCGAATTTAGTCTTAACTACATCAGAAAGTTGCCCTTTTTCCAAATTAAAAGCTGCTTTCTCAAAAGGTTTCACCATCTGTCCGCGACCGAAACTCCCCAGATTGCCACCCTTCTTTTTACTAGGACACATGGAATGCTTTTTAGCTAATTGCCTAAAAAGAGATTTTCGGTCTTTTTCTGAAGCGGATTTAAGTTGATTTAACAGATTATTTGCTTGCTGGTATTTCTTAACTAATATATGCGACGCACGAATTTTACTCATAATTATTCATCCTTATCGTTCATGGGGAAAATAAAGAGAGTACCTCTTTAAATCTGCTCATTCATTTATTAACCAGATAAAAGAAATACCGATTTATAAAAAAAATCTTATGTGAAATTAGAATAAACCTACAGCAAGAGGAATAAAAAATGCAACCTAAATATGTGGAGCTCGCTCACGGGGCAGGGGGAACAAAAATGGATGAGCTCTTATCTTTAATAATGAAAGATATTGTTAAGAGAAAAATAGGAAATGGAATTGGCTTAGATGAAAAAGATGATGGGGCAACCGTACAAATAGATAATACAAAAATTGTGCTTACAACCGATGGTCATACTATCCACCCTTTGTTTTTCCCCGGTGGTGATTTGGGGAAATTAGCCATAACCGGAACGGTTAATGATGTTTGTGTTATGGGAGCAAAACCAATAGGGATATTATCAAGTATAATTGTTGAAGAAGGCTACCCAATTAAGAATTTACAACAAATAACACAATCTATGGCAAAAACAGCAGAAGAATGTAAAGTCGCGATTATAGGAGGCGACACTAAAGTAATGCCAAAAGGAACTCTCGATAAAATGGTTATCGTAACAACAGGCATTGGTATATTAAATGAAAAAAACGAAAATATACAAGACAATAAACTACAACCTGGCGATAAAATTATTGTGTCTGGAACAGTGGGTGATCATGGAATAGCTTTAATGGCTGGTCGAGAAGGAATAAATTTTGAGACAGACCTTATTTCAGATGTGTCCTCGGTTCAAGACTTAACTTATAAAGCATTAAAAGTCGGGGGGATTATTGCAATGAAGGACCCCACTCGAGGAGGATTAGCAGCAGCATTAAATGAATTTGCTGCTAAATCCAAAGTTAGTATTTGGGTGGATGAGGAAGCAATACCCATTTCAAAAGCAGTTGTTGCTGCAAGTGAAATGTTAGGACTAGAACCATTGAATGTTGCATGCGAAGGACGAGTTATTTTTGGGGTAAAAAAAGAAAAAGCAGAGGAAGTATTAAAGACACTTAGAAAACTTAAGAAAGGTAAAAATGCCACCATAATAGGCACCGTAAAAAAAGAACGTCCTGGAATGGTTATTACAGAAACATTAATAGGCGGACACCGGGTTTTAGAAAAACCAATTGGTGAGCAAATCCCGAGGGTCTGTTAAGTATTATAAAAATAATACTGGATTACTTAAAAACTACATATTGTTGTAATGGTAATGCTTTTTAAGATAATAGGCAAAGTTATGGTAATCCGGTGAGTAATTCATACTTATAAAATAGAATTTCTCTTTTGAGGAGGAATATAAAACAAGATGAAAATCTCTGAGGTTATGACAAAAAATCCAAAATTCATAGAAGTACCAGGTACACGAGATGAATTATTTGAACTGATACAAGAAACCAACCAAACAAGTTTCCCCGTTTTAAAAAAAGGAACTTCTAAACTTGTTGGAATTGTTACCGAAACAGATATTGTTCAAAAACCTTCTGAAACCCAACTAGCTCTTCTCATGACCAAAAACCCCGTTGCTGTTAGTCCTGACACAGACATAGCTGAGGTAATTAAGATCTTTACTAAAAATAAGTTTAGACAAGTGCCAGTTATAAAAGATGAGAAATTGATTGGGATAGTAACAATTGGTGATATTATTACAAAAGTGATTTCAGTTTCCTCTTCAGATCAAACCATTGAAAAATTTATGAAGCAAAAAGTAACCGGATTATGGGAACAAACCCCCCTACCTGCGTGTCAAAAAATTATGGAATATGCAGGCGTAGAAGCAGCTCTTGCTTTCGATGCTAAAGGAGAAATGGTAGGTATTGTCACCATGGTCGATTTCGTCAAATTTTTTGACGCAATTAGTAGTGAAAAAAGAGACGAAGTGAGCTCAGGTGAAGGAAAAGAAGGTTCTTGGGACGCTGTCTCAACTATTATTGTTCAAACGAAAAATTTGATTCTACCGGAAATTCCTCTCAAAGAAATTATGACAAAAGAGGTTATCACAACCTTTAGCAAAGCATCCATTAGTGATGTAGCAAAGAAAATGCATCAAAAAGAATTATATCAAATGCCTGTTGTTGACGCAAAGGGTAAAGTCATTGGTATGATTAGAGATATTGATTTACTGCAAGCATACTCAAGCTGAAAACTTTAACAAACCTGTCAAATAACTACTGAGAAAAAGAAAAAGCACACGGTCGAATTATAATAATACAACCGTGAATATTCTCAATTATTTCTTTTTTTCTTTACTTATTACGATTTCAATGGCAGACACATTTGCTGTTCCACCTTCTGATCGTTCGATTTCTTCAGTACTGATTTGAATGTCTTTAATGACCACATCAGACATAAAACGATTCCGAATGATCTCAGCAGTATCAACAGCACGACTAATAGCTCGGCCACGTGCCTTTAATACTAAATCTTGATCACTCTCATTTAATTGAGTGATGCATGCAAGACAGTAGCTCATTACTGGTTTTCTACCGATATAGACGACATTTGTATCATTTTTGTTCTCTTTGGGCATTTCGTTGGATCTCCTTAGTTTAGCTTTGTAGGTTTGGATGATTACTGTCTTTCTTTTTTTTCGTTAAATATATCTTTTTCTATTTTTCGTGTTAATTATATAGCTGTTAGAAGTTTTTTAGAAATTTCGAAGAGTATCAGCACGACCAAAAAAAAGCGGTACCAGTAATTCGTTTTTAGATAAAGATCCATGAGTTGCATTTAATCCCAAATTATAAACCTCATCGAAATAACCTGTATGTCTAAAATAGAGTGCTGTTCCCTCACCTAAGACAATTTGCATATCCCCTAATCGGTTCCGAACTTGTTGAGAAGCTGCCTTATCACCCATAAGAGAAGGATAATCAAGAACCGTGACAATCTCTCCTTGAGAGCCTAAACGTTCATCCCACCATTCAAATAATTCATCAATTTTTCCTTCTTTAGCATATAGATGTATAACTCGTCCGCTTCCACCTCGATAAGTAATCAACTCTCTTAATTCCTCCTCTTCCTCTCGAGAAATCGCAATAGTTTTATTGTTATCCAGAGTTTCTTGGCCATGGTCGGCAGTGAACATTATAGCTGTTTTTTCTAAAATGCTTGGATCTAAGTCATCTAACCAACTGAAAAACAAATGTTCTATGTTTCTTAATTCATTTGTTAAAGCAGGACTTTCTGGCGTATATCTATGTGCAATATGGTCTGTTGAACCTACATAAATATCTAATACCTTCTTATCTGTCGTTTTTGTTTCTAGGATTCTTTTTGCTGCAGAAAAGCAATCTACATGACTAGAATAACCAATAGCTGAACGTTTACGATTTGTAAGATAACTAAGACCTGTATTTGCAATATGGTTCTCAATTAATTGGACACGTTCAATAGTTTCTTCTTCACCTGCTAAAGGAAAATCAGTCCATAACCATTGTCGAACATTTACCCCTACTTCGGGTAAAGTTGTTTTCCAATTACTAATAGTATTCATTTTTAGGGTATCCACAATATTTCCTATTTGTGGAATCATGATTTTATGACCAACAATACCATGTTCAGCAGGCATTCGCCCATGATAGAGAGAAACTAAACAAGCGCTCGTAATAGAAGGGAACACCGAGGATAGAACTAAACCATGTGAAGAAAAATTTTGTGAAAAGAGTTTCGTTGAATGCATAAATTGCTCATAACCTACCGCATCAAGAATAATCATCACAACATTTTCAATGGAACTATGTTGAAGTTCCTTCCATGCATCTTTTTTTGCTAGGTATTTTTGTAAAGTTCGTTCCTCTGAGAATTTATCAGTTAATAATGATAACATAGAAGGAGTTACTTTAGCGATATTACGTTCTAAATCTGGATAAAACAAATCTTGTCTTTTTCTAAATGGTTGGAGTGGCAAATCAGTAATACTCATTAGAATCTCCTGGATAATAGATATGTTATATTCAGCGTACTTTATTAACAACTTTATTAATTCTCTGAAGGAAGCGATTTTCACAAGTAAAAAAGAAACTTTATTTATTTTTAATACAGATTAGTACATTATGTTTCAACATATTTATGATAAAGTAGTGGAAGAGATCTCCGGAAAAAATGCTCTTAAATTAGCAACGGATATATCTCGATTTCATCGCATTCAATCATCACCAGGGTTTCGAAAAGCTGCAGAATATTGTTCCGATACCTTAGAAAATTATGGAGTGGAATTTGTTAAAAAACACACCTTCCCAGCAAAAGGGACCATTAAATACTGGGGTTGCCCCGTGCCACTTGAATGGTCTATTAACTCTGCGACGTTAGAAATAATAAAACCAAAAAAGAACCAAAAGACATTATGTCGTTTTATGGATACTGCTTGTAGTGTTATTCAACGATCACAAGGAACACCCCCAGAAGGGGTTACTGGAATAGTGAAAATTCTGCCAAAAGGGTTATCTGAAGAGGAGATACGAAAGTTAGATGTTAAAGAGCACTTTATCCTAACAAATGACCCTGATCTGAAAAAATTACGAAAAGTCGTTCTAGAAGAAAAGGGAGCTGCAGGTTTACTTTATGATCATGTAACAGAATTCCCACCATTTCGTACGCGAGCGAACTTTCCATCAGGAAAAAGGTATACTTCTTTTTGGTATGGAGCAAATGAAGAACCAAAAAATGCACGTGGATTTGTTCTATCCGCTGAACAAGGCAATGAATTAAGAAAAATATGCCCCACTTTAAAAACTTATGAAAATGAAGAAAATAAGATAAATAAAGAAAATAATGAGCAGAAAAATGAAGATATCATTATTAAAGCAACAATTGACGCGGAATTTTCGAATGGAAAAATGGAGGTTATCGAATTTGCTATTCCAGGAGAAAAAACAGAGGAAGAAATAGTAGCTGTTGCTCATCTTTGTCATCCACGTCCAGGAGCTTTAGATAATGCATCTGGGTGTGCAGTGTTATTAGAAGTAGCAAGAACAATTCAAACACTTATAAATACCAAGAAATTACAACGCCCTAAAAGAGGTATTCGATTCTTATTGATGGCTGAATTTACCGGTACTTATTGTTACTTAGCTTCCAAAGAGAAAAATATACCTAGTTTCTTAGCGGGTCTAAATCTTGATATGGTAGGAGCGGATCAAATAAACGAAGAAGGACGAACATTATTATTGGAACGAACGCCCGCAGCTTTGCCATCCTATGTTAATGATGTACTGAGTGCAATCTTAAGCCATGCAAGTGAAGAAATCCCTAATTTTGGTGAAACAAGTGCTTTTGCAGCATTTAAATTTGCACTTGATCAACCATTTTCTGGAGGATCAGATCATTTAATCCTAAGTGACCCAAGTATAGCCATCCCAACTCCCATGTTTATTCAATGGCCAGATAAGTATTATCATACAAGCCTAGATACCCCTGATAAACTTTCTGATAAAATGTTAGCACTTGTTGCAAAAATGACAGCAACATATTGTTATTTCTTAGCTAATGCTAGGCAAGCGGATATCGCATGGATATATGAAGAAGTAGCTGCTAAAGCAAAAGAACGTATAACGCAATACTCAAGAAAATTGGTTCAAAAATTATTTGAGAAAATCAATAATAAAATAAATCAACCCACAAATTCTGCAAAAAATGCCGAGGAATTTGCCTGTGAACTTTTAACAACAACATTGGAGAAATTAGAAGAAAGATTCAATTATCGACGAGATATCGAATTAAAAACCTTGGATTCGATAACTCAATTAGACACAAAAAATGATGAAGCTCTGGAAGAACTCCTAATGGAACTAAAACGAACCTTGAAAGTCCATGTAAATAAGGAACTACAACAGACACGACTTAGTATTAATACTATTGCTCAGAAACTACATATCCAAACAAAATCTTTACCAAAAAGTGAGAAATCTAAACAAGAAAAAGAATGGTTAAACAGCATCCCTAAACGAATCTATAGAGGACCAATTTCAAGTTTACACCTTTTAGACTTATCAGAAGAAGATCGGGTTGCTCTACGAACATTAAATAAGAAACATAAAAAAGTAAGACATACTCTTACTTTAGCAATTATGTATATAAATGGTGAAAGATCGCTAGAGCAAATAATGGATTTGCTTGAACAAGAATATGACACAATTAGCTTAGAATATATAGCTAAAACCTTTACTATATATGAAAAAAACGGCTTATTAGAAATGATCCCGATCATTTCAGAGAAAGAAGAGGGAGAAAAATAGCCTTCCCTCTCATTGTATTTCTGCACCGCAATTTCGACAATACTTTGAACCTTTTACGATGGGAACACCGCACTTCTCACAAAATTCTTGAGTGGAATTTGTGGATTTATTACTATCTTTAGGAGTGTTTTTTGAATTTGTATAGATAATATTACGTTCATAAGTTGTTGGAGGGGGAGCATAGTTTTTACCTTTCGGAACAGCGACATTTTTTGTTAAAGCATCTAATCGAACATCTTTTTCTTCAGACCCTTTATAGGTCATTTTTGCCCAAAATACGGGATAGAAAAGAATTTTCTTATCAGTTATAGTAAGTTTCTCAGTGATTACCCGAGTAGCAGATTCAGGAACATTAGCATAATCATCAATTACATTATCAACTAATTTTTCAATACCAAGATATTTTTTAGGTACAACCAAGCCTTCATTTTGAAGAAAATTCTCAGATTTTTCCGTAAAATCAACCATTTCAAGGTTATCTATATCAATGCTTTTTCCTGCATAATTCCTGACTTCTGTGAAATCCTTTTCTATGTGAACATGTTCTATTCCTTCTAATTGAATTTCCGGTTTTGATTTTGCTTTTTTCTTCTTGAAAGAAGAAAACAAACCATCAAATAAGCCAGCTTCTTTTTCACTTGTTTCTTCTTCAGTTTCTTCTGGTTCTTCCTCGGTATTATCTGGAACGATTATTTCTTCTCCCAGAATGAACACAGACACAGCATCATTATGAAGATCTATGTCATATACCCCCTTAGAGAGATACCTTAATTCATAATGGCCTCCCACTAAAAGATAGGGTTCATAACTTTTTACAATTTTTTTTATTACGACATCTTTTCTGTTTGGCCTTCTAAAAATACCTTTGAAAACATCCGTTTTGTTTTTCTCAAATAAGTCAAGAACGACCGCAGGTGTTAAATCTGTTGAAGCTAAGAGAATTTTTATTTCAGCAATTTTATCTTCACGTTCAACACTTGGTACATCTAATCGATAATCATAAGCTTCTTTCATTTTTAATCACTTTACAAATGTAGGTATAAGTTAATGTGTAAATTCACATTCAAAAAGATAATTAATTAACAATAAATACCATACTTATTTTTTCTTATACTGACTTATTTTTTGCTGGATTTTTTTTTCTGAATAATTGTTTGTAGGACCTATTGAAGCAATAT
>JAYEJY010000025.1:0-5827 GCA_034660795.1 Promethearchaeati archaeon
TGGATCCACAAAATTATACCAAGTTTCTAATCCTTCAATAGTTGAGGAGCGAGTTAGGTCAAACATTAAAATACTGACCAATGCACCTCGGAAATAATTTTGAAAAATGCCCATTTGTTTAAATTGTTGTTGTCCACCACAATCCCAAACAGAAAGTGAAATATCTCTTCCTTGATAACTCATTTGATGAATATGAAATCCTACTCCTATAGTAAGTTTAGTTGTATCGATAAATTCACCTGTTAGATAGCGTTGGATTAGAGTTGTTTTACCTACTCCACCATCCCCACCAAAGACAACTTTCGCAATAAGTTTAGACAATGTAAATTAACCTCGCTTTTAATTTACAATAACTTCTTACAATTTGTTAATGTAAATCCAAATAATATAAAAGTATGCTTTCAAGCATTTAGAAGAAAAACGAAAAAGTAATTATCGTATTTTTTCTATGGAAACATTTAACCGATCGAGAATAGTTGCTATTTCTTCAAGTTCTGTAACCGATACCACTTTTAATTTATTCTTAAAGAGACTGGAATTCAACTCTGAGGCTGTTTTGTAAATTTGTCTCCGACGCCAAACATTTGGATCTGGATGATAAAAGAGAATATAAAGTGCACTTTTATTCTTATCTGCAACTAAAAACACATCATTTGCAGGTATTTTCTTTCCTATAAGTTCTTTTGGAGCTCCATCTTCAAGAACAGTAAATATTCGTGGTAATTTCCCAGAAAAGAGTAAGCTCATTTTTTTGGATAAATCTTGGAGATTCGCTTTTGTTAAATCCTTTTCGGATTTTATGGTTCTTACAATAACTGAAAAATAGGGTTTGATAAGACCATATGCATCTAAAATTTCTCGAGTATAATCTTCTTTAAATAGCAAGTAAAGTATACATTTTCGGCCAAATTCTAATATTCGTTGATCTTTAGATGCTTCGGATTCTACATCAAAAGTTATTGCCATTGCTCTTTGGTCTGGAGCATCTGGAACTGGTAGAAGACCAAAAGATTTTTTATCATCTAATTCATCGATAAATTTCTTTTTCTTCTTAGTTTTCCCAGAGCCTTCCTCTAATCCTACTATAGTCATTCCTTCTACAGCTAGTATTAACGTCTGATCATCGGTTAAATCTGTATCATTATAAATGACAGATGGGCCTGTATCTTCAAATGTTACAAAAACTATACCCAATAGATGCTCCTTTTTTGAATCCATACCAAACATTTTAATCGACCTTTGATTTATCCAGATGCTATTATTTTAATATCTTCTATTTCTATTTGATTATTTTAAGTGCTTACACTTTATAATTTTATTTGTTACTGATTTTTTCTTTACAAAAGGAAATCATCTTTATGTCTATTCTCTTCAACAAGTGATTCTATGGCTAATATTCCGTCTTTTTCTTCTTCAAAACAGATGTCAAGTATCATTTCCGCTATTTGTTTTGCTTTTCCAATAGCTCCACCTCTTTCTACGAATAGACAACAGATTTTTTGACCTCTTGAAACCAGAACCATTGAAAAATCTCCAACAGTTATGACATCAAGATAGTTTTTTCCTTTAAAGATTGTACTAGTCATCGAATTTACAGCAGAAAGTAAACCTGTAAGTAAAACAGCGTCATATTGATCATTTATTACATCAGTAAATTGCAAATCTAAATCTAACAAGCCATTGACATCATATATTAAGACTCGATGAATATTAACTGTTTCATGATATCCTTCATAACTCAATAATTTTGAAACAAACCAATCAAAAGCCCGGTAAACCCCTTGACCGGTTATAATATTACATATTTCAAAGTGAAAAGACCGAGGTTCTACTGGAGAAGAGATTTTACTTAAATCAAAATAATTCATAATATCATTTATATCTATATCAAAATCCTTCTCATATTTATTTATCATCACTAAAATTGGAACATTAGAAGGTACTTTTTCTATTGTTTCATGGAAAGTCTTAACTGATTCTTTTAAAGACTCTTTGTCTTCCCCTTTAATAATATAGACTAAACCGTCAACGATTGAAAGGAAATACTCCACAATTTCTTTATCTTCAGAAAGCTCTTTTCCTAAATCAATTAATTTGAACCATTCGGGCCCATAAGAAATATCAATCCAATTAATTGCTGTTTCAGGATAAATTTTATCGCGATTTGATGAAAGTAAGTAATAAAGACATGATGTTTTACCAGAGCCTTTTTCGCCCATCATAAGTATCCATGGAATAGTATGCTTTTCTTTGCTGAAATGCTTACTAAATGATTCCAATGCTCTCCTCGAGGCTCTCATATTACCACCAATTCTTATTAACAATTTATTTTTAGGATACCTATGTTATTCATTTTTATGGTTAATATTAAATTACTAAATATATGCTTATTGGTAAGATAAAAATAGATAAAATAAGTATTTAAATGGTATCAAGTGGGAAGTAATTTGAAATAACTTTTTCTAATGATATTGATTGGCCTTTTAGATAATCCATCTCAATTGCCTCGAATATTCTACTGGCAATTGTTAAGACTCTGCTTACTGGATCTTCAACATCAATTAATAATCCCATAACAAATAGATTATTTTTTGTAATTACAAGCTGATAATTTTCCATTATCTCTTTTACAGTGACAGCCTCATTATATTTTTTCATTTCATCAGCAAAACGTTTAACTTCTTTTGAAGCTGCTCGATAAGCGCTTGCTATAGTTGCTTGTTGGTTTGGGTTTCCAAAAATGGCTTCATTAATTTGATTCCCATCAACATCAAAAACAATTGAAGAATAAATCTTTACATGCCATGTTGGAATAGTTTTTGATCCTGAGATAATATCAATTAGCCAATCCCACGCTTCAAATAAACCTTCACCTGTCAAAGCGGAACATCTAAACATATTAAATGGTCTGTCTCGACGAGTCATTTGTTGTAAATCTAGGGCTTCCATAACCTCTACTGAAGAAGCTGCATTTTCTTTATCACATTTATTTGCTAAAAACAGTATGGAGGCGTTTGGATCCGTATCTTCTATTGATTCATAAAAAACTTTTTTTGCCATAGGGAAACGTTCTTGATCAGCTGCATCTACTACAAAAACTATCGTTTGAGCTTTGGTCACAAATTTTTTCCATAAAGTGCGCCGGATAGGTGCATGACCACCGAGATCCCAAACAACAAATTTAAGGGTTCTATAACGATAAACTTCAATATTTACGCCAAAAGTTGGTCTAGATAAAGTATATTCAGAACGAAGTATACGTTTCATAATGGTAGTTTTACCAGCTGCATCCAATCCTATGATAGCTACACTATGTTGATCATCACCATCATCACTGGATTTTGACTTGTCTGATTTTAATAATCTCCTAAAGAAACTCACGTTTATTTTATCTCCAGTACTATTGAATGCTCCTTTTTGAGTTTAAATTGTTCTTTACAATAACTTGAATAATTCATATTATATTTATATTTTGTTTAAAGTTATCCTTATAAAAGAGTTGTGTTTTTAGTAGTTTTTTTTACAAAAATTACTTTTTTCCCTATATATAAGTTAATTAATATGTTGTCGAATTAATTTTGCTAATGTTTCTGGTTTAATTTCTGCAATAGGTTCATTATGCAATAATTCCATAAATCCTACATCTGCGGTATAATTTTTAATGAATAATGGTCTTGTTACCATTCTAATATGAATTCTAAAATGATCAGATAAATCATTGCTTATTGGTCCTAAACAACATGCAAAATTTATTGAACGTGCCTCTCTTGTATGATAGAGATATTGTAATCCTTTAACTATTTCTCTAGCAAATGATTCTAGCTCTTTTTTTGTAAATGAGGTTATATCTGTTTTATTAATTTTTGAAATACCTAATAATTCGTTTTTTCCCATTGGTGAGAAACTCGTCAACCAAGCGAAATGATCATTCTCAGAAATGAACCGTTCTTTAAGCATTTTTTCAGAAGAAATAAGGTCTAGAAAATAATTTCTGGAAGAATCAGATTTTTCAGCGGTTTTTAAGTAATACTCGTTACTTTTAGCAATTATTTCTTGCGTATATTTAGTAGGTTTGCTATCTTGAATGACTTGTACATGAGGATGAATAATAGAAGATGCTGATGGTGGTAAATAATTGAAATTAATCGAAGGAAACCTTGCCTTTTCATCATTTTTTTGAACAGCACGAAAATATTCTTGAGAACATTTCAGTACATCATACCAAGTTTTTTTATCAAAATTCTTTAGGCTTGTAAAATGGTCTTTACCAATTGTTCCCACTGCATGATATTGAGCAAATGCAAATAGATTTGGAAAAAGTAGTGAATCCCCAAATTCGATTCTATCCCCAACACCTAATTCTTCTGGAAATTTCGGTGTAGATTTGTATACATTTTCAGGACAAAAAAAACAATTTTCTCTTGATTTTTTAATTATTTCATCTAAATTTTGATAATAATCATCACTGGGTTTTTTTGCTTGTTTTACTCGTTTAGCCCTTAAAGCATTTACTCTAGATTGATGTCCTGTAAGAGGATCAATACGGTACTCTATCATTTGTTCAATGTTCTTAAAATTCTCTAAGGGAGTTTTAATTTCTGCATAATGAATTTTTTTCTTAAAGGTGACTAAACCAACACCTTCTATTTCTTCATCTATAGCTGGAGTAAATTTCTTGTTAACCATATTGATTCACTTTCAATTATTTTGTTTTCCACTTCATATCTTTTGTATTTAAAATATTGTATTAAACCAAACTTATAATAGAACTATGAAATCTTTATCTAATAGGAAGCTCATAAATATCTTTGAATTGTTCCCAGAAACAATTGATGCCATCTTGAAGAAAGAAAAAATTGAACGGTCGGAAGCCATCTTACGACATAAAATAAACAAAGTTAAGGGACTTCAAGTAAGAAATGAAATATTAAAATTTCTTTTTAAGGATCCAGAGAAACATTTTACTGTCAAAGAAATTGCAAATGGTATCGGTTTTAATTCCAGGAAAGTCTATTATCATTTAGAAAACATGTTAGATGATCTAGTTGTGAATAAAGAAAAGAAAAAGAACCTTACTTATTGGGCAATAACCGGTTTAGGACAACAAACAATTAAAAAATGGATGGCAAAAGACGAGAAATAATTATAATTTGAGGTTCTTACTCTCCTAAGAGAACTTAAGGAAATCTTTTTGTAGTAATTATTATATCAAATCCTTAGGTCTGATGTGCATGAGTAATGTATCATGGTATCCCGAAAAACCTAAAGAGACAATGCAGTTTTTTCTCCGTTCTTTTCCAATATTTGTTGCTTTGGTAGTGTTTCTTTATTTTGGATTAGATTGGTTGGGAGCGTTTGAATTTTTAGAATTTTTAGTAAGAGATAATTCTGCATGGCTTATGAATATCATTTTTGGTATTCCTTATGATGATTTTGTCAGAGGTTTATATGAAAGAGTAGACCGGGATATCTTAACAGGTGGAATTGTTCCTTTTGGTGAATTATTTCCTGGAATTGTCTTAGATGATTATCCTAAGATATTACTAATCATACGAGCGTGTACCGGAATGGAAGCTGGTGCTTTACTCATGGCTTTGATATTTGTTACACCAGCAAAATGGGAAAATAAAGCTGTCGCTCATGTAGTCAATTTATTAATGATGCACATTGGCAATACTTTTCGCGTTGCTTTTCATTTTTGGTTTACTCAATTTTTATATACAAAAACATCCTTGAATGCAGATGACGCTTTCTTGTATGCTCATGATTGGTTAAGCAAGGTATTTGGTTTTATCGGAATTGTTATTTTTACACTAGTAATTGAACG
>JAYEJY010000026.1:0-5817 GCA_034660795.1 Promethearchaeati archaeon
CTGGGAGAAAAATACTTGAAGGTGAGAGAAGAATAACTCTCTTTCCCTGGAGTAAGAATAATGGTTATGAGATTGATATTAATGCAGAAGTTAAACAATTTAGATTCTCAGGCCATGCCCAACGTAATGAGTTAATAAAAATGTTAAGGGCAATTAATGGGAAAAAGATTATGTTTGTCCATGGTGAGCTGGATTCCGCTAAATCTTTGAAAGAAGATTTGACACCACAAAAGAAAATTATTATTCCTGAAAATGAAAAAACATTTACTCATCAAAAATAAAATATGAAAAAATAATTTTGTTATCTTTTTTAATTTAGAAGCCATGATAAGGGAATGTTCTGAAAAGTCCCATCTGGTAATAAACGCGAGATAGTCAAAGGCAAAACACCTTTCTCTAATTCTTCTTGTGCAATTAAAATAGGATCAGTCATGTCCTTGTCGGTTTTAATTAAGATTGGTGCGCCCAAAGAAATTTGTAAGCCTCGAGCACCAACAATTCTTGCTTTCTCAAAACGAGTCAGTTTTTCTGGACCTACAACAATTTCATCAGCGATAATTTCTTTGCTTTTTTTATGCTCTTCGTTCATTATTTACCCTCAAATACTACTGCGTTATGGAATCCAATACTAATAATTTTAAAATTTTTCGGAAAGATTAGTTTATTATTTAAGTTTTATAGGCAAAATGTTGTATAAATTGTGATTTCCTACACCTTAAAGTAATAAACGCAATAAGTTTTTATTCGATGAATTGATAAGTTATTTGATTAATCCAATAAAAAGGAGGGGTTGTTATTTCAGATAGTGAAATAAAAAACGCTTTTCGTTTGATTGAAGAGTACATTGATAATTTAAAAAATGAATTAGAACAAAAAGAAAACAGGATCCAAGAACTAATTTCCACAAAATCAAATTTAAAAGATCAAAAAGAAAGTGCCATAGAACGTTTACGTAAAATGGAAGAAGAAATGGAAGAATTGTCATCGGTTTATGAGGACTTACGCAAACAAAAAGATGTGCAAATTGATCTACAAGAAGTTATGAGATTATATGTTATCCTAACTGAACAAGTATTGAATGGAAATGCCCATATGCGTCTTCTTACCTTACTACATGGTAAAAAAGACTTAATGACAAAAGATGAATTATCAAAAGCAAGTGGGATTCAACCAGCACCAACTTTACGCGCTATATTTGATCTACGAAACAATGGTCTCGTAACATATAATGAACAGAATGAAGAAGTAAAATTAGTGAAACGTCTATTTGATTAAAAAGAAAATAGAGTGGAGAGGGTAATACCTCTTCCTAGAATGCAGCCAAGAGAGGATTGTGGCTACCTCTTCGGAACCAGGACTCTAGAATATATGACACTTTGTCTGATTCTTTTTCTATAACTTCTCGAGCTCGTTCACCCATTATTCTACAAACCAGTATGACACGGTCAAGTTCTTCTCTATTTGACCATTCAACGAGATTAAAAATCGTTTTATAGGTGATTGGTCTTTTCCAGAGGAGGAGATAAATTCCAACTGTTTCTCCTTCATTATTTTTGAATACATAATCGAGTTTTTTTCGATTAGTTATAGCTACATTTTTTTTGAAAAATACTCCGCGGCTTTCTAAATAATCTTCAATACATTCTTTTACTTGATCAGCTGTTAAACCATTATTATCCAAGCTAATTAAAGACCTCCTAAAACACTCATCCAACGTTGTATAACACTACGCGCTTTTAGTGCTTGTTAATTTCAGTTTAGCTTTCGATAAAAATCTTTCGTATGCTACATAAGTTAGAAAGGAAACTCGAAAATTAGAGAGATTAAAAAAAATCAAAATCATATAATCTATAAATTAATTCAGGGATAAAATTACCTATCAAAGCTAAAAAAGATAAATTAGCTCTTACTACTAGTAGAAATGTTGAAAATTTTTAACCACAGTTGTGTGACTGAGTTTGACAGAACAAAAAGAAAAAACCAAGAAAAAAACTAAAGTAAAACAAAGTTTGAAAGAAAAAGAGAAGCTCGAAGAACTTCAAGAACAAAATATCGAGAAAATCCATCGATTAATTCAAGAATTAAATAGAGTTAAACATAACGGTCCACCAGACATTCGTATTTGTCCAAAATGCTTTAGTTTACGGGTTAAACGAAAAGATATCCTTGCGGATATGGGAATTGATAACAGCTTCCCGGTATATTATTGCATGGATTGTGGTTGGCGTTCCAAAAAATGGATATATTTGGACCGGCATATGACTGCAAAAGAAAGAAATAAGTTTGTAGAAAAATTGATTGAAGAAAAAACAGCAACATAATAGTTATTTAGTTAGAATTGCTGAAACATAACCAACAACCTGGGTTTTGTTTCCAGAAACTTCACCACTTGTTCCATATTTTAGAATTTTGCTATTTTTTACATTGTTATGATGTGCAGCAGTTAAAATAGAAGCTACTGCTCCAGGACCACACATAGATATTTGTTTTTCTGTTATTTCTTCATAGAGGGCGTTAGCATTTAGATTTTTAATTGCATCAATAACATGTTGATCTTTAGAAGATGCACTTGTATGTGATTCATAATGAGTTAAATCAGTGCTGGCGATCATACAATAATCATGTTCCTTTAAGACATCAGAGATGACATTTCCTACACGTATAGACATATCTTTTGATTGATCTTTCAAACAAATAGGAACTATAGATAAATCATCACCATAAAGATATTGTAAAAATGGAACATGAACTTCAAGACTATGTTCCATCATGTGAGCTGAAGTATCGGAACGAAAATATGCTTCATTGATAAGTTTTTCAGCTATCTTTTCAGCAATTGAAACTTTCCCTAAAGGTGTTTCCCATTCCCCCTCAGGATAAACACTTATTCTAGGGCCAATATTCCTATGATTAGGCCCGATAATAACGAAGAATTCAGGATTTCCATCATTAAATTGTTGTAGATATGCATGCGCTGCAATTGGTCCTGAATAAACATAACCAGCGTGTGGAGCAATTAATCCAAAAATTTCTCCGGTTCTGTCATGTTTCTTTGTAGTGTCGGGTAATTTACTTGGACCTAATTTTTCATTTTTAAAACATCGTTCAATGAGTTCAATTAATTGCTTTTTATCCTTCGGATACATCATCCCCGCTGCTGCTGGTTGTCGAATCATCTTTCTTAACACCTTAATTAGTTAGTAATTTCTTTACTATCTATATTATTCACTAGTAATATTAGATTATTTCCCTTCTTATTTCCAATCTATTTCTTGCAAGGAATTAAAACAATATTGTGGCTTACTAAAAATTTCGGCTAGGTTTCTAATACGGCGTTCAGCTTTGGCATCTGCTTTTTCATGATAAATTGCTGCAAAAATCTCTGCAATCTCTTTCATCTCAAGTTCCTTCATCCCTAATCTTGTCACTTCACTTGTCCCTAAACGAAGTGCAGAATCAATAAAAAGTCCAAATTGAGATGCACGATTTTTAATCTCTTGTCCAATAGTCCAATCTGCAACTTCAATTAATAATTGATGAGATTGGGTATAATCTTGTTCTGGAAATTTCACGGGTACACCATGCGAATCTAAGGCTTCAGCTAATACCTGAGCATTTAATACAACTTGTTTTGCATAATCTTCCCCAAACTCTATCATTTCTAAAGCAGCAATTCCTAAAGCAGCGATATGTTGAGGGTGATTATTATCAATATAACGAATTCCTTGATCAATATTCAAATCAAGCAATGAAGAAAGAGTTTGATATATTTGTAAATCATTTGTTACAATTATCCCTCCTTGAGGACCGGGAAATGTTTTATGAGTTGAACCTAAAATAAGATCTGCACCTTCTTCCAAAGGATTTTGAAATATTCCTCCTGCAAGTAACCCTAAAACATGAGAACCATCATAAGCAATTGTTAATGTTTTTCTATGTTCAAAAGTTTGAGCTATTTCTTTTATTGGATGAGGAAAAAGGAAAAATGAGGAACCAAACATTAAAACAGCGGGACGATGTTTTTTAATTAATTGAATTGATTTTTTGCTATTAATATTCCATTGATTAATTGAAAAACTAAATGGAATAAACTTTCTATTGAAATATCCATAATCAAAAGGATATCCACCATGATCATCTGACATAACAGCAAAAATTTTTTGTTTAGGATTACTAAAAGCTTCAACAGTAGCTAAATGACACAAATTCCCAGAAAGTGGCGAAATAATGGCATAATCTGCATCAAATATTTCACGGAGATAACTTTCTGTTAAGGTCATAATTCTACGTATATATTTAGTTCCCCCATAAAATTCAGCTTCATACCGATGAGTTAAATCGGAAGCAAGAGCGGCTCGAACTAAAGGGGAAGTACAATTTTCACTTGCTATTAAATTAATTGCTTTTTTCCTAAAGATACAATGATTATAAATCTGTTGAATAAACTCTTCAATTCGAGTCATGCTCAATACCCTAAAAAAATAATGCCATTAATTATCTTTTAGTTTTTCCGCAAAGAAAGGAATCTTAAATGATGTTTCAAAAATATTAAGTATAGTTGATTAAATAGTAAGAAAAGAATGAAAAAATAAGCAAATAAATTTGTAATTTTTTGATGCTTAACTTATCGGTGTCGGAAAGATGAGTGTTGACAAAGAAGCTAAACAAAATTCAGAGAAAAAAGCTTACAAAAAAGAATCGAAAAAAACAAAGAAAATCAGCTCAAAAGAAAAGAAAAAATTGAAAGAAGCAAAAAATTTGCTCCCAACATTAACAGCAACCATTAAAGAATGCACCACGAATTTTCCCTCTTTAGTTTCAGGAAATATAACATCAGAACATAATGAATTAGATACATTGCTTTTAAGAAAGTTCGATACTGATAGTGAATTAATCGGGATGTTAGAAGAATTTTTCCGGAAAATTGTCACATTATTAAAAATTCGTACCGAATTTGATAAGAAACTCAGCAAAATTACAAATAATATAAAGCAATTAAAAAGCACAAAATCACTTGGGGAATTTAAAGGGAACATGCAATTATTAGGGATTTCATTAAATGAAGCACAAACACTTTTGGAAAACTATGAAGAACATTATCGCACTTTATTCTCAGAACAAGCACAAGTACAATTTCAATTATTAGAACAATTACTACTTTTTAAAGAGAATAATACGCAAGATTTCAAGACTATTTTGTGCCAAAGTTTAGAAACATTCCACAAACTTAATGAAAAAATTTCGAAAAAGAAATGATTGTGTAAAAATGAAGCTTCTTATTGTAGGATTTAATGCAAGACCATTAGCTCAAGCAGCGAAACAAGCTGGTCATACCATTGGTGTATGTGATTACTTCGGAGATATGGATCTTACAAATTTAACAAATAATTGTTTTTCTGTGCTACGACAAAAACCTAATGAACCGTTTCATAGACCTTTACATCGTAAACCGCCAGAATATTTATTTCACTTAGCTAAAATTATGATCGAAGAACAAGGGAATTTTGATGGAGTTTTAATAGCTTCTGGTTTCGACAATTATCCAAATATTATTGAGAAATTCTACAGACTTGGACCAGAGATGTTTCTTAATAAACCAGAAGTTTTTAGAGAAGTAAGAAATTTTGATAAGATATCATCCTTAGCTCGTTCTTGTGGATTTAAGATTCCTAAGACGACCACAATAAATACCTTTAATGAATTAATAACAATCGATAAAGAGCATACTTTTCCTCTTGTAACAAGAAGCAAAGGGGGTGGTGGAGGTAAAGGTATAAAACTTTGGGAAAATAAAGAAGAATTCCTAAATTATTTTAA
>JAYEJY010000027.1:0-5789 GCA_034660795.1 Promethearchaeati archaeon
TATGGCAAGTTTCTTATCTTCACGACGATCACGTAATTACATTATTACTTGACAAGAATTTAGCTCTACGTCAGCATCGATCTTCAACTATTGCTCGTAAAAGTAAAGAAGAAGTCTCTGCACGAACTGCAGCAGCTACGCCAACTGCAACAGAAACCGTTCCAGTTAAGGAGGAAGAGATAACTCCAGCTGCTGAGAAACGTGCTAGTATCACATTGTTAATTAAGACTATGGGAAGAGATCTTGAATATGTCATGAAACCCGTAATGACGGGAGAGAAAACTGTGATTGTTGTTGGTGACCTGGCAATTCAAGAAATTGCTATAGCAACTTTGAAAATGTTTGTTCGTAAGAAAGAACTTAAGATTAGTTGGTATACGGAAACTTTTGTCGATCCCCGAGACTATGACATCATCGGTATTGCTCCGGAATTAAAGGGTTATTATGAATCAGAAGTTATTTTAGACCTTAATGAAAGAACTGTTCATAATGGGGAACCTTGTGATTATTGCCGCAAGGTTTTGAAAGGCTTAGAAAAAATGAATGAATCCAAAGCAGCTGATGAATTAAAGAAAAGAATAAAAGATGTTTATCGCAATCTTTTATGGATGCATCAAATTTAATTTTCTTTTCTCCTTTTTTTCTTTCATTTACAATTTTTAACTTTTTCAGTTTTTTACTTTTTAAAATTATAATTTAAAATCTTAGGTGTCCAATAAAAGCGAGTACCATACTAGCTTTAACTATTTTTCACGGTCAAATCTTTTTACCTTCAAGATAGGCCAAAAGATTTTATTTGTTCCTCAGGAGAATCGTTTAGCTAACCGTATTATACTAAGGAAGAATTTATTATAAAAGAAAACTAATATCAATCGCAGATTTGAGAGTATTATAAAATTCTTTTAGCTGGGAAATTTATGATTACTGATCCAAGTAAATTCCTTATCATTAGTTCGGTTATCATAGGATTTATTTTGCTTCTTTTTACTTTGCTATTTTTACTTAAGATTATTTTTTCCCATAAAAGAAAACATTCAGATTCAAAAGAAGTACCAAAAGAAGCTGGTTCTATTATTCATTCAACAGTACAACATTTAACGTATAATATACCCTTTTTTGGAATCATTCTGATTTTCTTTTCAATAATTTTTATTCTTATCTTGTCCTATAGTATTTTTAATAATCCACAAATGAAATGGAGTGATTATTGGCCATTTTATTTTGTTGTGATTGTTTGCTTACTCACATGTATATTACTAATTTCACCCTCTAAAAGACCAACAAAACGACGAATTCAAAAAGAATTACGAAAAATGTAAGGTGTTATCAAGTGTCAAACCAAAAAAATCCTATTAATCGATTAAATAAGTGGTTTATTCGTCTTATCGGCATCTTAACTGCTGCATTAGTGTTTTTTGTCCTCTTTATAACATTACCATCTCTTACTTCTGTATTTTTCCCAATTTATAATAACACAGCTCAATTATCACCTCATGTATTTCTTGAAAAAAATGTCTCAGAGGTTTTCTGGCAGCTACGTGTATATGATATACTTTTCCTAATAATTCTCTTACTAATCTCTTTAATGGGGCTTTTGTTTATTCATAGATTAAAACCAAAATCATCTAGAAATGCCTTAAAAGAAACGGAGGAAAAATAATGGATTGGACAACAATCTTTCCCTACATTATTATCGCAGTTATACTTCTTTTTGTAACCGGCATTTATGCTCTGATTATTGCAAATAAATTTTTAAAAATAGTTTTCGCCTTAAATCTTTTTTTCTTTTCACTAGTTCTCTTAGTGCTTTCATTGGAAAAAATCAATACACTTATTTCTTGGAATAATGCTTTTGCCCAAGTTATTGCAATTGTTATCTTGATTGTTTCATTTAGTTTTACTTTAATCGGGATTATCTTTGAAATTAAATTCCGTAAATCTGATATAGATACTTCCTTACAATTTTTACAGCTTGAAAAAAAGCCTAGGGAGAAGAATTCACCAAATAATCTTGAACCGATTAAAAACAGGAGAGCTGACTAATGAGTGTAATGATCTTGTTGATTGGAATTATTTGTTTACCCTTCGCAGGTGCATTTTTTGCATTATTCTTATCACAATTAGAAGAAAGTATCGCTGCTGGTGGTAAAACTCAAGATTGGCTTATCTTTATTATTATTTTTATACCAGAATTAATTCTCTCTCTTGTTCTTTTACGGCATTTATATAGTGATTTTTCTTATTCGATTGAATGGTTACCTGGACTTTCCTTTGGTCTCCGGTTAAATAAGGTCTCAGCATTTTTTGTTTGTTTAACAGCTATTCTATCAACAGCGTTTGCTTTTTTTTCAATTTCCTATATGAAATTCGATAGACATCATACTTCCTATTGGTTTTTCTCTTTGATGATACTTAGCTCTATGATGCTTGTTTATCTTTCATCTAATCTATTATGGCTTTTCGGAGGATTTGAAATTGCCTCTATTAGTGCTTTCTTCGCAATTTCTCATTGGCATCGAAAAGTAAGTGACAAAGGTGAAGAAGCAATATTAGCAAGCAATCGTTTCTTCCTTAGCTCTTTCTTTGGAGATTTACTCTTACTTATTACTCTAGGGCTGTTAGCATATAGTTTTGGAACTAGCAATATCACTGAAATAATCACAAACTGGTCTTATCCTCCAGCGAAGCTTTTACTGCCAACTTCGAAAGATACCCGACTTCTAATTAATACTCTTCTTGTTATTAGTTGTTTAATAAAAACTGCTCAACTACCTTTATTTATGTGGCCTCTTCGGACCGGAGTAAAAAAGAATGATCTAACAACTGCCCCTTTAAGTTCAGCAGTTTTTCTTTTAATCAATTCAATAGGGTTGGGGGGTATTTTCTTGTTAACCACCTTTTTCCCTATACTAGCAACCAATTCTCTAGAAATGGCGACCAATGAAGTTATTTTTTCATCTGTGCCATTTCAAATTCTTGGGTGGAGTGTAATTGTTTCTATGTTTTTTGTCTTATTAATGATCTTTCGAAGTGCAAATCTTAAGAGAATCTTAATCGGTGCTGTAATGGGACAAATTGGTTTTACATTAATTGGATTAAGTTCTGGGCTGGAACTTGGGTTTGTGGGAGCGTTTTTCCATCTTCTTGTTGCGATGCCAGCTTCTTTTGCAGTGATTATATCTTTTGGTATGGTGATTGAATCTTTACGTATGGATAATATAACAAAATTAAGTGGGTTACATTCCCAATTAAAAATTGTTTCAATTTTTAGTTTATTAGCAATTTTCTGTTTTAGTGGAGTATTTCCCTCTGGGGTGTTTTTTAGTAGAGATATGATATTTGAAAGCTTAATAAGAAGTTCAATAACGGGCAGTAAAATACTCCTTGGTTTAAGTTATCTTTATTGGATCTTACTTTCTTTTATTATGTTTAAAACATATGTTCAAATTTTCTTTGGAGAAGAATTTGAGGACTTTGCTATACGTTCAACATCCATTATTTCGTGTATAGTATGTGGCTCGGTACTTTTATTCAGCTTTTTAGCTGGTTTTGGAGTGCTGTTTTATGGAACTCCTACACCAAGATTTTTCACTGGTCTTTTAGAAAAGCAATATAATCTAGAGTATGTTATGTTTCCGTTTAGTAATTGGGTTACACCTTTTATTTTAATTGGGTTATTACCATTGATCTTTATTGGTGTTTATTCTTTATATAAAGAACCAACACAGAACTGGGAAGAAAAAATCTTTAACACAAAAAAGGGGATTATTTTTCATAATATCTTGATAAATGGGTTATATATAGAGGATGGTTTAGAAGTTTTTGTTAAAAAACCCGCGCCTATTATAAGCAAGATTTTTTCTGGGGTTAAGATGAAATCACCAATTATTAATATATTCTTGATAGTCTTTTCAATAATTATCTTATTTGGATTGATGATTTTTCTTGGAGGTAATTAAAAAATGGCTGTCACAGTAAATACAGTAATGATATTAACAATACTTATTCCCTTTTTCAGCGGATTACTTATTTTTGGTTTGAAAAAATACCTTAAGAAATTTTGTGGAGAATTATCTACCGGAATAGTTATTGTCGTAATTTCTATTCTAAGTATCTTATTATCACGTGTTCGTCAATCAGAAACAGGTATCCTTTTTGGGTTTTATACAACAGCAGAAGGAAATGAATTTGGTCCTCCAGTCGGGGTGCAATTTTCCATTACCCCAGGTATTGCAGTAATGCTTCTGATAATCAATATTATTATAGCTAGTTATTTTATTTATATTACTTTCACGAAAAGAAATGAAGCTGAAATAACTTCTTTGCTAAGTTTTAGTTTAATAATAGTATCAGGTATTAATGGACTATTACTTAGTAATGATTTCCTAACACTCATCATATGCTGGGTTATTATAGGATTTAGTTTTCTTTTCATTCTTATATATCAGCAAACTATCATGGATATCAAAAGTACCATTACGCCTTTTTTTATTCTATTTGGGATTAGCATTGTCTTTCTCTTCCTTGCCATGATACTATGCTATACATTATTTGGTTGTGTTAATTTTCAATTGATAATGCAATCACCAGAACTTTTTGAAACAAATCGCTTCAAAAATGGCACGTTCATAATATATTTCATTATAGTTTTGTGCATTCTCGGATTTGGTGGTTTGGTCCAATTATTCTTACTCAATAATTGGAGTTTGCAAAGTCTAACAAACCATGTACAGGAGTCTGGACTTATTTTTTCAGCGTTGATCAGTCAATTAGCAATATATTCTCTTTTCAAAGTTCTTTTCTCTGTTTTCTCACCTACCATTTCCTCTCTTCCCAATTATTCTCTCATATTACTCATATTTGGATTCCTCACTGTTTTTGAAGGGCTTTTATTATTGTTTATAAGTTTCTATAACAAGAACACAAAAACAACAATTCATTCGTTTTTAACACAGTTATTAATTTTTCAAAGTGGTCTTGCGGTAGTTCTATTCTCAATTAGTGGAATGGTTATGTATAAAAATCAAATAGTAACTTCTCTTGCCCTTAATCTGTACGGATACTCCCTCCTTTATTTATTGAATGCTTTTTGTTCTTTAACATTGATTATTCAATCGATATTTAAAATGTCAAATGACCGGAACGAAACTATCTATATAGAGGAGTTTTGTGGTATAATGAAAGAGCGCCCAATTACAACCCTCGTTTTTACCATTAGTTTATTCTCACTCATTGGATTGCTTCCAACAATTGGTGGCGTTTCAATCTTTATGGAATTCTATACTATTATTTTAACAGGATTCTGGTATCTTGCCATAATTCTTAGCTTCACACTACTTATTTCTGTAGCAATAGTTTTATTTTTACTGAAAATAGTGATTTTTGAAAAGCAAGCTATTAATAGGAATTTAGGCGAAAATGGTTTTTCTAAAGACATAACCGTACCTACATTAGTTTCCTTCTGTATTGCTTTCTTTCTTATTCTCTTTGCTTTTATTCCAGGAACAATTCTTCAAAGTATTTTTGAAGGATTAAACAATCTCTTATCTTGATGAAGATTTTTTTATGTGTCCGTAGGATTCAAATAATACATCATTTCATTAATTACTAGGATTATCATATTTCTTCCTAATAGTTTGTTAGGTTAAGTTGAAGGGTGTTGTGATAAAGAAAGTGAATGTAGTCACTTCAGTAACTATGCAAGAATATTTCGAAACGCTTGAAAAAGAAGTAAATAAAGTATATCAGATAGCTTTAGAGGCCCGTCAGAAAGGATTAGATCCTTCTGT
>JAYEJY010000028.1:0-27021 GCA_034660795.1 Promethearchaeati archaeon
CAACTACATAAATGTCAGTAATGCTATCTTTCTGGTCTTTCTGGCTTGTGTACCAGGTCTTTTTATTGGCTCTCTCGTTACTGGTAAACGAAGTTATGCACTTTTATCATCAACAATAGGTATCTTGCCTATTATTGGTTTTACAGCTTATGTTATGTACATCAGTAATCCCCTTGAGAGCAGCATTTTATATATCGTCTTAATGGCTCAACAATATTTAACCATAGCAGTTATTTGTGCAATTATTGGCGGTGGATTAATTGAGAAAAGACGACTCTTCCCGCTCCAAGAAAAAGAAGAAACGAAAGCACGGATTGCTGTTCAAAAAGAAACAATCCCTCCCCCGCCCCCGGATTATCAACAAACACAACCCCCAACGTATCAACAAGCTCCTCAACCTCAAAAGCAATCAAACGATGAGGATTATTACGCTGAACAATCCTTCAAAAATGATGAATGGTAAGCAAAATTTGAAATAAACAATAGTATATACTCTAGAATATTTCCTATGGGATAACTTATGGCAAGAACCGAGGACTCATCCTCTCAAATAGCATCCACGAAGAAAACTTCAACGCCTTCTGAAACGGAAGAAGAACTTATTTATTCAGCATTAGGATCGTCGATTCGACGGGAAATTCTAGTTTTTATTAAAGAACATGGAAAAGTTGGGTTTGTGGAATTACGTGAACGATTTGATTTAAAAGTCGGGTCATTGTATCACCAATTAAACTCACTGGAAAAACTTGTCTCTCAAGATGAGAATAAGAAATATTTTCTTTCTTCTCTTGGAGAAATAGCGTATAAAATTTTGATGACAAATAAAGATAAAATCGAAGCCAATTATGGTGAAACCCCTCCATTACAATCTTTTCAAGAAACACATCCAACATTACAAAAGTTTCTTCAAGCTCTTCTTTTTCTCTTTCTTCCGGTGAAAGTTTTTGCTTATCTTAAAAAAGAGCCCATTCGAACTCTCTTTGAAGGCCTCTTAATTATTGGAGGGATGATGTTCTTTTCTTACGATAGTAAACAAATCTTGGCGGGTTTTTATCCCCTTGAAGTGGAGGAAGGATATTTTGCTATTATTAGTATTTCTGTTTTATGGATAGGCATGACGCTTATTGTTGATCTTTTGAAAATGCTCTTTCATCAAAAACCCTTTTCACCATGGAAACTTTTCCCCCTTTTACCTTTTTGCTTTCTTCCTATACTGTTTGTATTGTTCCTCATATGGCTTCAAACCAAGGTTTCCACAACATTTCTGTTTATGGATGGTTATCTTTTAACTAATTTTGCCCAGATTTGGGCACTAACGCTTACCATTACTGCTGTTTCACAAGCAGAGGAATTAACCTTGAAGCGGTCAAGTTTAATCGTTCTGCTAACTTTTTATGTGGCGTATATCTTTTCATTTATCTTTTTCATTTAACAAAAGGTTCTTTTGTATTCCACTTAAAATCTTCAGCAATAACTACATTTATTTTTCTCAATGAATATTATCCTATTTACTCGAGTTAAAACTATAGTAGTGAGTTATCTCAGATGGTTAAAAAGAAGAAAAGTATACAAGACCAATTACGTAAATGTGTTCAATGTGGTTCTTGTTTACCTATTTGTCCTGTTTATCGTATTATTGAGGAGGAAGATGTTTCTCCTCGAGGGAAGGTTTTCTTTATAAAAATGCAAGAAGTTTTCCCAGAGCAATTGGATGAAGAACTCGAAGATGAATTTGCCGACGCTCTATTTAGTTGTGTGTGTTGTTCTCGGTGCACGGAAATTTGTGACTCTGATGTTGAAGTTATGGAGCTTTTCAAGGAAACACGGGGATCATATGTTGATAAACGACCAGAACTCTGTCAAATAATTAGTAATATCAGGGATGAAAAAAATGTCTATGGGTTGGATAACTCAATAAGAGCAGAAGGATGGTTATTTGATTTATTATCGGAATTGCCAGATATTGCTGATTATATTTATCCCGCGAAGAAAAAAGCAGATGTGGTATTTTTTGTTGGTTGTTTAATGTCTTTTAGAGGCCGTCATAGCTCTGTTATACAAGCAATTATTAAAATTTTAAAACTATTGAAAATTGACTTCCTCTTATTAGGAGGAGAGGAATATTGTTGTGGCCATCCGCTTGATTTACTAGGTAAGTCGAAAGAGGCACAACAAATAAGAGTGCATAATAGCCAACTTTTCAAAGAAACAGAAGCAGAAGTCATTATAACTGATTGCCCTGGCTGTTTAGAAGGTTTACGAGAAGAACATCCTCTCCCTGAAAATATCCGTGTGTTACATGTTACGGAATTTTTTGATGAACAAATAAACACGGTCCCAAATAAACTCGATATTACCTTGAAATATCATGACCCGTGTGAATTATTTAGAAATAATGAAGTTACCAAAGCACCACGTTCTCTTTTAAAGAAAATGGGGGTTGAAGTAGTTGAAATGGAACCAGCTTGCTGTGGTGGTGGGGGAATGGCACGAGTGAGTAAAGAAAAATTAAGTTCGCAAATTATGGAGGAAAGAATTAAGGTCGAAAAATTAGAACAAGAACCTATTGAGGTTGTGACCTGCTGTCCTTCTTGCTTGGAACAATACGAGTTGGCTGGAATAACAACCTGGGATATTGCTGAATGGTTAGTAAAAGCTCTTACAATAAAGGAGGAGTAAGCTTATGAAAAAATTAAGTCGTTGGATTATCTCATCGAATGCCTCTATCTTTCAGAAAATCAATCCACAAACAATCAAAAAGGTGTTTTACCCCACTAATGAATCCGAAATAAAAGAAGCTATTGCTTTTGCTCGAGAAAGGAATTTAGCAATTACTGTGAAAGGCGGGGGTTCTAGTCTAAGTGGAGCTTCAACAGGGGGATTGCAAGAAAAGGTTGTCATTAGTACTCAGAAATTAAAAACCATTTATGAAATTAATTTTGATGATGGTTATGCGATAACTGATCCAGGTGTCACTCCTGATGAATTAAATGCTGCTGTTCAATCCCAAAAATCTCACTGGAAATTTTTTGTCGCACCTTCCAGTCGAGATATTGCAACAATGGGGGGCATGTTGAGTACTGATGGTGGCGGTAATGACTCATGGATGGCCGGAACAATGGTAGATAATGTTCGTGATGTTGAATTAATTGATTATTATGGTAATAAAATTACCATTAAACGAGTACAATCATCCAAAAAAGAGGGTGAAGCCTTCAAGGTTTCTTCTGATAATAAGGAATTGCAACAGAAATTACGGGAAAAACAATTTACCCTAAATGATTTGGCTGCCTCCCATGGGGTTTTAGGGTTTATCTCAAAATTAACGGTAACAATTAACCCTCAAAACAAACAAAAAAGCAGGAAATATGCATTAGTATCTTTCGAACGTCTTAATACTTTAGGAGCAGCACTGGTGGATCTTATAACTCAAGCTATCCCACTTGAATATAGTGAGTGTTTTATTGAAAGTCATCATCCAGAAATTACTGAAAAGACCTCTCCACCTAGCATGCTTATTAGATATTCCCCTCAACAAGCTGTTCCTCTCGAAAAGATTTTAGCTTCTCGTGGTGATTTTCAGCCCCTATCGGAAAAAGGTTTTCAAGAACTTGAAAATATACGTAAAAACATTTCAAAACGGAATCCCCCTGAAGACTTACAAATTGGGTTGTTTGAAGGGTATGGTATTGCTGTAGATAATCTCTTGCATTTTGAGCAGGTTATCAAAAACATTAATCAAACATTACAAGTAAATGATTTTGATCCCTTTCTCAAATATGGTCATGCTCCTTCACTTTGGCATGAAAATAATAAAACTAAAAAAGGGATTATTATGCATTCTCGGGAAATCCGCCCTGAAGAAGTAGATGATAAGTCTCTGTTTAAAGCGATTATTGCTTTGGTAAACACTTGTCGTTCTTTAGGTGTTACACCCAAACCAGAACATAAATGGCCCTATTCGAAAACCACCGAAAAACATCAACGATTAATTGAATTACGAGAAATTTTAGGTGAGAAATTTAATCCATTTATTATTGATTGTTCTCTGGAAGAGCTCACGAAACTTGTTTTGTAAAGGTTAGCTATAATCTTTATTAGGAACTCTCTTTTTTTTGCCTTTTTTACCATACCAATTATTGCAAAAAGTGTTTAATTACGGGTTTATTTTCTTAAAAATGGATTATTTTTTTACAAATGGGACAGAAATTGTTATCTTTTAACCATCGATAAATATGACTTATATGGAAATAAGCTCCACAATGTGGGCATTGTAATATTTGTTCCTCCTCATCAAATGCCAATTTACATATAGCACATTTTTTTCCGTTTGTTTTTCCTTGATAGTCATGGAGTTTTTCTGTATCTTTGTTGGATACTTGCTTGCTTTTGGTAGTCTTTTCTTTTTCAATTGATTGCTTTTGTTCAGTTTCGCTTGGTGGCAGATCAAGTCTTCTGTCGGATTGTAAGATGGGGTTTGATCGAGCGTTTCTTATTAATTCTATTCTTGTTTTTATAGGGATTCTTGTTTTCCCTTCATCATATGCTATTAAGGCTCTGAAATAATATACCAGATTTATTATTCCTAAAATTAAGATAATTCCTAAGACAATCCAATAAAAAAGCCCATTACATTGTCCTAATATATCAAACCATTTTGGCATAAATATTCTTGGAATAAAAGTAACAAAACTAGCTAAAAATAAAAAACTGAGAAATATTACACGTAAAATTCTGGGAGGACGATAACGTGCCCCTAATCTCGGGGGTAACCAGCTCATTATTTTTTTAACCTTCTCCTGTAAGCAAAATAATATATTCCTTCTATACTTAAAAGTATTCCCAAATACTCTTCTCTTGTTTCAAAAGTTTTTTCGATAGAAATATTAGAAATAACAAAGACAATTAACTATAAAGTGATTTTACATGTGGTTTCTTTCCCGACCAGACGCATCAACTGTCTGGAAAAATGATAAAATACGACAACATTATGCCCGCTATCGAGCTATTCTTGATGGTGAGAAAAAAGCTCGTTATTTAATAGTGAAAAAAACCACCGCCCCGCCTTTTTCCAATGATACCTCTCTTGAGGAATTATGGACGCTTCATGGAGAAACCAGCGAAAGTTTCCACCAATTATTAGCTGAAATTGATAAAAATGAGAGTGATCTACAATCCATCCCTACCCCTGAACGTTCTTTTTTAGACTTAAAGGTAACTATTATTCAAAAAATCTTACAATCGTGCCATTTTTGCGAGCGCCGATGTGAGGTTGATAGAACCGCTGGGGAACTCGGGTTTTGTCGTGTGGGGGAAGAAAGTTATGTTGCATCTGCTTTTCTCCATTCCGGTGAGGAGTCTGTTCTTGTCCCGAGTGGTACCATTTTTTTCACCGGTTGTACTTTCACTTGTGCTTTTTGTCAAAATTATGATATTTCTCAGGAATGGTGTACCTCCGATGGTTCTAAGGTTCATAGTGGCGCTATGGCCTCACCAAAAAAAGTGGCATTATTATCAGAAAAGTTATGGAAAGATGGCGCTAAAAATATTAATTATGTTGGAGGAGACCCGACACCCAATCTTCATACAATCATTAAATCATTGCTTCATTTTGATGCTAATATAACATTATTATGGAATTCGAATATGTATCAATCTAAAGAAGCAACTATCTTATTGTTGGATCTTATGGATTTCTGGTTACCTGATTTCAAATTTTGGGATAATGCTTTTGCTAAAAAAATGTCCGGTATTACTGATTATCGAGAAATAATTACTCGAAATATCTCTATGGCTTATACAGAAGGGTCTGGAGAAATCCTCATACGTCATTTGATTATGCCCGATCGAGTAGAAAAAGACACTTTTCCAATCTTGGAATGGTGTGCGGAACATGTTCCTAATGCTTTGGTAAATTTAATGGATCAATATCATCCTGATTATTTAGTGAAGCGTGACCCCAGTCGGTTCCACTCAATAAAGCGTCGCATTAATCCAGAGGAATGGCGAAAAGCTACCACTAAAGCCGATGAATTAGGTATTCTATGGCGACCGGTTTCCTAAAAAGAAAAGCCTTGTTTATGGTAAAGCTGCTTTGTTTCTGGTTTGACGTTTGTAAAACCATATGACGAGTATTGTGAGGATTAAAAGGCCTATCATTTGACAGAAGGCGTATTGAGCAATGGGTAATTGAAGCGTAAATAATTCCACTTTATTCAATGTTGTATATGTCAAAAAGTAAAAGATATAATAAATAACATGTGCGATTGACACGGTAAGAAAAGGTGCACGATAATCTCTGATATCATAGGATCGTAAGCGAACAAGTAATCCTTCATACAACACGGTTTCTAAATTGGTAATAACAATAATTGTTGCAATTGTCACAGCAATATACGCAGCAACATACTTTAATTGTATTGCTTCAAGAATTTCCAGAGCATGATAAATGATTGGTATTTGCGACAGCATCGCAAAACTCGTTAAGATAGCTAATACACCAAAAGGTTTACCGAGTTTCCATTGAATATTAAGTGTGGACATTATTATGACCTGTAGTGATTCTATTAAAACACAACTCGTTGTTGTCTCCTTATTAAAAATTGTTTCGGAACAGCTTGAATTTGTCCCTAAACTAATGAAATTCAAACTTTTATATAGCGACAAAAAGCCTCTAAATTTTTACTTTTAAAACGTTCTCGAATTTGGTCACGTAGAATATCAAGATTGTAATTTTGGGTTGCACTTACGCTAATTATATCCTCTTGTGGGATTCCTATTGGAGAATCTTCATACACAATTTGAATGAAGTATCGTATTGTTTGCTCTACTCTAAAGTCCGGTATTTTATCGATTTTATTAAAAGCAAGTATTGGTTGTAGCTCCAACCCTCTTAAAAAAAGATATAATTCCTTATCTAATGGTATAATGCCTTTTTTTGCTAATCGTTCAGAAACTTCGATCAAACTTTTTGTATCAATGACATGAATGCAGGCAGCAATATTTGCTGCATTTGTTTCAAAAAAATCGAGGATTTTATCCTTTATTTTATTTTCATACTTCTGTGTTCTTCCGTGTATTCTTCCCCATCCCGGTACATCTATTATTTCAAAATTATGTGTTATAGGATAATGATTAATTTTTCTTGTAGAACCAGGTTTTTTCCCTACAACAGGATCATGCTTTGTTAGTTTGCGGATAAGGGAACTCTTTCCTGCATTTGGTCTACCAACAAACACACAATAATACATCTGGCATTCCATCCTTGCTTGTTATATTCATCTGTTTTTTTGATTATTAACTTTAATCTCCCCAAAAGGGTCTTGTTCGAGAATATTCTTTTTCAGCTTTAATTATTTCAGAATAAAACTCATAATCATCTTCTGAATGACTTTTTTCTAACACTCGGCTGGCACTACGTGGACCTATCCCTCGAGCAACTAAGGCAATAATGGCTTTTTTACCGGAAGCAATAACTAAATCTGCACTTTTAAAGCCCCGTTGTAATATTTTATCTTCTTCTTCAGTTAATTCCTCCTTTCTCAAGTGTTTTTTTACCATCTTCACTAATTCTTCATTTCGTGGATGGACAGCAGCTATATATCTTGCACCACAATGTGGACATTTTGGTTTCTTACTGACATTTCCCACCTTACTAATTACATTATATTTTCCACACCACATACAAACTAATCGAACTTCTTTTTTCTGTAATCGTTCTTGTACTTTTTCAGCTAATTGTCTGTCTGGTTTAATGGGGAGAACAAACCCTGTGTATCGTAACAAGTCAATAGATGATTCTGCTAATGGAGAAATTTTTTCGACGGTTTTTTTCAGCAAAGTCTCAATTTCGATTTCCCCTGCAGTAATTTGTCGAATGACTTTCTTTGTTTGTTTGACATCCATCTTCTCATGCAGTAATTCTTGTATGGTAGCTTCTGCTACAAGTGTTCCTTCATATGCTTGAGCAATTTTTCGCGGATGAATTTTTCCCGCTTCCCAGGGTCCACGGATAACGCCAAATCGTTTTGCAATATGAATAAATCGCCATTCATACATAGATGTTTGCGGAAGCGTTCGCTTTAATAGCTCAAGAACATATTCCTCTTTAATACTTCTAATTGCAGCTTCAATATGTTCTGGTCTCAAAAAATAGGGAAATGATAGAATAATTCTGTATGCATCAGCTCGCATACCAATTGAACAGGCAAATTTAGCCATGAGTAAGGAACTAATCATTTGCCCTAGAGTTTGATTAACTTTCGTGCCAAAATCACAATGGATGACTGCATATTTTCCTCCCAGCGTTTCTATGAGAATTTTTTTATCCGTTGGCATAGGATTGTCTTTAATAAAATGCTCTTTTAGATAGTCAATTATAATACTTTTTTCTCTTGTGTCTATTGGATAGCCTTCCAGGATTTCCGTGGCGTTATCTTTCTCATCACTTTCAATTAACTTTCTCTCTACTTCCCCACGAATTTTACCTACTTCTTGTGCAACAGAAAACGGGATGGGAATAAGCTCTCCGTCCCAGGCCGGAATAGCTCCTACCGGATTATGGACTGGCGCTACTTCGACCTTCTCTTCATCGACTGCGAGAATTTTCCAAGGTACTCCTTTTACAATAAAGACTGTGCCGGTATCTCCTGACACAGAGACGAATTCTTCATCAAGAGACCCAACAATGCGATTTGTTGCTACATCATAAATTTTGTATCGTTTAACATCTCTTATCGGGCTTAAATTTTGATAATAATATTTGAGAATATATTTTCGTCTGGTTAGCTTTTCTTCTTCAACCCATATTGTTCCTATATCTTTCATTAAATAAAGTAGTCTTGTAAAGTCTGCTTTGTTTAACGCTTGATAGGGGTAAGCTCGTGTTACTAGTTGATAAGCTTCATCTATTGTCCACGGGCTTTTTTCCATTAATATACCGGCAATTTGATGTGATAAAACTTCCCACGGTAAATAGAAGGGATCTGGCTTCTCTATTTCTTTTGTAAGTGCTTTCCTTCCTATTACAGCTGATTCTAACAAATCCTCCCCATCAAATGCTATTATTGTTCCTTTACTCGTTTGTGTTATTGAATGACCGCTTCTCCCCACCCGTTGTAATAAGGGGGCAATTTCTCTGCTGGACATCATTTGAACTACACGATCTACAGTGCCTATGTCTATTCCAAGCTCTAAACTGGATGTACAAATAATGGCTTTTAAATCACCATTTTTGAACCGTTCTTCGGCTTCTTTTCGTATATCTTTAGAAAGTGATCCGTGATGCACCCCAAACGGAAAATTTGTGCCAATTAAACGCATTCTATTACCGAGTACTTCAGTAAACTGTCGAGTATTCGTAAATACTAAGGTATGGTTATTGTCCTTAATAATGTCAATAACTCTCCGCGTTCGTGCTGCAGCTTCTGGGGTGGAATAAATTTTTTCAGCTATTTTTTCGTCTTCTGTTGTCGGTTCAGGATGAAGAATTGCGAGATTAATGGGTTTTTTAGTTGGTTCTTCTATGATTTTACATTCGCGATTTTTACCTACAAGCATTTTTGCGACCAGCTTAGGTTCTCCTACTGTTGCTGAGAGGGCTAATCTTTGAAAACTATTTTTACAAAAGCGTTCTAATCGTTCAAGAGCAACACATAATTGTGTACCACGCTTAGAATCAACCAGCTCATGTATTTCATCCATAATTACCCAAGAAACATTGCATAGATGTTGTCCTAATCTTTTTGCGGTTAAAATAATACCAAGAGTTTCAGGTGTCGTGATTAACATATTTGGGGGGTTAAGTGTTTGTTTTCTCCGTTGATATTGAGTGGTATCAGAATGACGAATATCTGTTCTAATGCCTAATTGTTCCCCAGTATCAATTACTCGTCGAAAAATATCTCGATTAAGGGCTCGTAGTGGAGTGATATAGAGAATATTAATTCCTGGTTTCACATTTCCTTTTGCCCATTCTCGGAGCATTTGATCAAATACCGGAAAAACCGCAGCTTCAGTTTTTCCAGAGCCAGTTGCACTTATAATTAATGCATTTTTTCCTTCTTGAACAACCGGAAAGGCTAATTTTTGGATCGGAGTAAAATCCGTAAACCCAAGTTGTTGGATAATATCTTGTAATTGGGTTGTGAAACTAGACATCTCTAGCATGTTAATCACAGAGTGTTAAAATATGAAAAGCATGTTATTTTCTATCTTTGTGAGAGATGAGAGAATTGCAAAACTGTAAATTCTTTTTGATGACTTTGATAAAAGATGGCAAAATTAGTGAAGAATAAGCTGCTTATTCTTCTTCTTCGCCAGAAACAAGGTGGTATCCTAGTGCTAAGAAACCGCCTATAATTAAGAATATGTAAACTAGGTACAGGATAGTGTTTGGCTCTATCATTTTTCATCGTCTCGTATTAAGTAGAGAAAAAGTTCAACTATTCATTAAAAATTCTTTCGTTTGAATTGGTTTCTCTTTAATAATGAATGTTTTTATTTTTTTTAGGGAGCAATACTTTCACTTATCTCTTAGCATAAAGTCTATTCTACCTTTAATAGCCACCTACTATATGATCTCTTGTTAGAGGGTGCTGTAATTATGGCTCAAATGGAGACGGCTCGTAGTCAAGGAAAAAACACCGCTTCAGAAACGATTTTTATATACCATGTTGATTTAGATTGTTTTTTTGCATCTATTGAAATGCGTGAAAATCCGGCCTTACGAAAAATTCCTTTAATTGTAGGTGGAGATAAAAAAACTCGGAAAGGTGTTGTTTTAACTTGTAATTATAAAGCACGCGAATATAACATCCATTCGGGTATGTCGGTCAGGGAAGCCTTACGTCTCTGCCCCTCTGCAATATGTGTTTCTAAACATCGGCATTTGTATAAACCTGTTTCAGAAAAGGTAATGAACATCTTATCACGTTATTCGGATAATTTCAGACAAACATCAATTGATGAAGCTTATTTGGATCTTACAAACGAAGTACTGAACCAATATAATGGTAATCCTTTAGTGTTGGCACAAGAAATTAAAAAAACTGTTTACTTACAAGAAGGCATAACTTGCTCAATCGGTGTCGGGCCTAATACAACAATTGCGAAAATGGCTACTTCACAAAACAAACCAAATGGTATAACTGTTGTATCCTTAGATACTTTAGCTGATTTTCTCCAGCCGTTATCAGTACAAAGTATAAGCGGTATTGGTCCAAAAACTGCTAAAATGCTTAAAGAAAAATATGGAATTGAAACGATTGGACAAATAATGCGTCATTCAACCAAGTATGAATTAATCCGAAAATTCGGGCGATTGGGGTTATTCTTCTATCGAATTATTACCGGGCAAGGAAGAACCACGATTAATCCAAAAACTTCCCACGAAATTAAGTCCATTAGTAAAGGTAAAACATTTTTTGGAAAGTTGAAAAATGGTCATCCTATTTCAGAATATAAATTATTACGTGATCTTACAGAAAATGTGCATCAGCGATTAATTGAGAAAAACCTTCGATACAAAACAGTTACTTTGGAAGTTAAATTTCAAGAAAACCTTAAAACAGTTAGTAAAAGTAAAACATTCCTCAGTGCTAATGATGATAAAAACCGGATCCAGAACACCGTATCGAAATTTCTAAAAGATCTTAGTCAACCAGGAAAACCGATACGAAAATTAGCTGTTAGAGTTTCTAATTTAGAAAATTTTGATCCGTATCAAAAACGATTGAGTGCTTTTTTTAATTAAAGTACCCCATGTCGAGTTTTTACAGCCATTCCTCGAGAAAACGCTAGTATATTTTCAGCGGAAAGTTGTGCTCGTCCCACTGCTAAAAGTTTATCCTCTTCTGAAACCACAATAACTTCTTCTTCGGGTCGTATCGTGGGGTCTGTTTCTACAACATGTTTAGCAAATACGCTTTTTCCCTCCATTATAAATTTCGATACATCCGACTGAATAATAATTCTTCTAGTTGGTTTTTTTGTTTGTTGAAGTATTCTTTCCGCTCCTGCTAAACCTAATGAAAAAAGACCATCTGTTGGTCTAAGAGATGCTAATCTTTTACCTTGATAATGAACTTCCCTAATTCTCTTTGTATTTTTTGAATAGATAATTTTACACTTATCGGGTATAAGTATTGCTCCTATGTTGTTCCCCAATTGATAGTCTGCTATCCGTCGTAGCTTTCTAATGTCCCATTGTTTTTTGATCTTTTTTGAATGTTTTTCAACCAATTTTTTCACCTATTTTATTGAGGAATTTTTTCTTCTTCAAACTATTTTTCTACCTCTTCATAAAGATTTAGTGTATTTCTGCATCGACAACTACATGATCTATGCCAGGAGCATATGGTTTTATTGTTCGTTTTTCTAAAATAGTTACCTCTCGTTTTAATTCTAAACCTGCTTTTTTTAATCTTTCAACAGGGCGATTAGTAACTGACTTATTCGTTGGTGTTGCTTCGTGATAATGAACTACTCCTCCTTTTTTACATAATTGCACAGCCAAGACAATTTGCTGCCAATCACTCTTTAAATATCCAGAAATAACTCTATCTGCTAATTTTATCTGTTGACCGAAAAGCTGTCGATTATCCCCAAGAAAAGCTTCTATTCTATCCTCTATCTTATTTAATGCAATACTTTCTTTTAGATAATGATAGGCTATGGGATTTATTTCTGTAGCAAAAACTTTCTTTGGTTGATTATGTACTGCTATTGGTAGAGAGAGATTACCTATACATGCAAATAAATCAATTATCACTTCATTTTTTCTCGCGAGTTCTATAAGCCGCTTGCGTTCAGCATGATTTCCCGGTGAGAAGGTTAATTTAGCAGCATCAATTTTAAACCAACACCCTAATTCTTTGAATGTCGTGACAGTATTACGTTCTCCAGCTATCACTTCAAATTGTGGTTTCCGCATTACCCCTGTTGTTGGCCCTATTTTCCCTAAGATTGTTCTTGTCTGTTTCTTTTCTATTTTCAGTAATTGCTGACCAATTTCTACTTTATACTCTTTGAGTTCTTCAGGTATCGGTATAATAGTTATATCACCTAATTTCCATAAACGATGGGGTAAATACTTGAGTAAATGAGAAGGTACTTTTCCTTGTAATTTAGCATGTAATTGTTTATGTTCACTAATATTTCGTTTCATAATTCAGTACCCCCGTTATTTATTGGCTTTTACTACTAAACACCAACTTATATTTTGTTTTTCAATTTTTTTACTAAGAAATCAACAAGGTTTTCTATACTTTTTTTCACCGGATCACTCATTGGTTCTTGATATCTCATACTTTTTGGTTGTATGCCAATGTAATATACAATTAATTCTTGTAAATAATAATGAAGGTACTTTGTAAACATAGTTATGGGAGTATTATGTGGGGTTATCATACAGACAGTTTCAATTTTATCTTCGGTAAACACCTGAATAGTTCCGGGAGGCTGATCCATCCAAGCAGCATCAATTATTATAAGAATATCTGGTTGTTCACGTTTTATTACGCCTGTAAAAGCTTCTGGAACATTTAAAATAGTAATATTCTCTGGGAATGATTTTTGTTCTAATTGTTTAGCCACAGCAATTCCTGCATAATCATCCGCTCGGTCAAAATTCCCTATTCCAAGAACACAAATTTTTTTAGTCAGATCAATTTTTTTCAGTAATTTATCTCCGAGAATTTTCTGCCTCATTAGCGATCATCTTTAGTATACACTGTTTCTTTGGTAGTCTAGAGGAAAATAGGGTTCTCTGGTAGTTTGTCAATATATTTTCTCACAATTTTTGGCCAATTGTCTGGGTTTGTCCCTTTTTGTGCAATAAATGCTGACATAAACCGTTCAAAGCTACCGCCCGCGCAACCTGACCACAATTCTTTTCCCGATTGGGCTTTTACGGTAAATCCCCTGGTGTATTTATCCTCAACGACTGATATATTCTGGGTTTCCAACCATTCTGAAGATTCTCTTTTACCCTGATAGGGGAGATATACCTCAAAATCAATGGTTCCTTTTTGATCAAAAGCATCGAGAGAAATCATAGGTTGGTCTTTTTCTTCTATTCCTCCTTCTTGGCTTGTCCACCATGGTGTGACCCAAGCTTCTCTGAATTCCAAGTCGAGAATTTCATCGAAAATTTTCCGGAACCGAACCCGAATTTTTTGAGCAACCTCTTTGATTTGATCTGGAAAGCCTATATAGAGAGTTTCAATTCGATGTAATTCATCTACTCGTTCAAAACCATGTGCTGCACCACTTTCGTATCGATAGGTTGGACCGGACCAATCATATACAAGAATGGGGAAACTTTCATCAGCAATAGTTTTCCCTTGTAAGTAAGACCAAAAGGGAGGGCATTGTGCAAATGAAAGCCCGCCAATAGGAGGTCGTAATTTCTCTTTAATCATTTCAGGTTTAATATCTAATGTTATTCGGAAATAATCAGCAATTTCTTCCCAATATTCTGGATCTGCTGTTTTAGGGGTGCAAACAAAATAGGGCTCAAATCCACCTTGGAAAATACCTGATAAATGACCACTTCTTTTCCATACTTCCCAAGGAACAACTTTTGGAAAAAGCATGTTTTTAAACCCTAAATCATCATACAGGTATTTCACCATAATTGCTTTTAATGCTTCTGTAAAAGCAGCACTGGGCGGGGCGAAAATCCACTGATTTCGATAATTTGTTCTTTCTATCCAGCCTTTTTTTACTAACTCTTCTGTGGGGTTTACTTTTACCTTCGGTTTCTTTTCTTTGCTTGACCAAATGACAAGATGATGTTCATCTTTACCTCTTGTTTGTTGTTCGATAATTTTTTGTGGAACTAATTTAATAATTCTATCAATTGCTCCTTTCTCAATTAAATCAATGGGGATATCTTGCTCTAATTCTAGCTTGGCTGTCTCCTCTTTAAAAGTTATTTCTTTAACAAACGGTAAAGAAAACTTCTTCACTGGTACAGCTGGTATTTCTACTTCGATTTTATACGATTCAATATTAACAGCATCTATTCCAATATGAAATTCTCTTCCTATTTTCGTAGCGAGAAATTTGCGTAAACGTAACAATGCTTGATGGGGAGGAATTGTTATTCCACTGGTAATGTTAAACAGAATTTTATCATTTTTTTTGGTGTCTTCAACTATCTTCCAGTTTTTTATCTTGGAAACGCCTGGAAGATCTTCTTTTTTTATTTTTTCTTCTAACATTTGTTGAAATTCGTCTAACCAAAAATCTAGCTTCTTTTCTGCAACTGGAGGTAATTTCTCACGTAATTTAAAAGAGAATTGACAATTGTATTTCATGCTTTTCTTCCTCTTTGTTTCTACTCAAGAAAAGGTAAAAATAAACGTTTCTAGAATTATCCATATTACTATTCATAGAAAGGCTTCTATTAAGGGAAAGAGGAAAAATAATAAAGCCATTCCAAAAAACAGAAAAGCAAGTAAATGTCGTCGTTTTCTTTTCTGATCAAAATATAGAGCATTCGTTCTCATTTCTCCTATTTTTTCAAAAGAAAATGGAACATATTTATCTGAATCTTCTGTCCCTTCAACAGATCGGGTTAATATTGCAGATGAACTGCGTTCTTCCCTTATTTCTATTTTTTCTATTACACCTTTTTCTTTTCTTTTAGGATCAAATAATACTTTCACTGAGTCTTCGAAATCCTCGTAAATTTTAGGGAATATATGGAGAGAGCCAAACGTAAATCCTTTAGATGCAACATTCATTTTCTCAAGTTTTTCTTCTCTCAGAAATACTTTCAGCTTTGTAGATTCTCGACTCACCATCCAAGATTCAATTATAATACTTCTAGATTTCTCCTCTATACCTAACTCATCTTCTAGTTCTACAGCGAAAACACCATTATCATCTACTGGTATGAGTGCCTCAAAGAGGACTTTTTCATCTGTACTATAGACAGTTAATTCGATCTCATCATCTAAACATTCCTCTATTGTATAACCGGTAATGATGACTCCTTTACCAACGACTGTTGCATCTTGAGGATTAACTAATCGTAAAGGTATATTGCGTTGACCACCCCAAAAACCAGTGATTCCACCAGCGATGACCGTCATTCCGCCAAAAAGCATTAAAAATATCGAGACCCATTCGGTGAAATCTTGAATACTGTCTGGAAATTGTGAATTAAGAATCGCCGCAATGCCTACGGAAATACCTGCTGAAACAATGAGCACACTGAACATTATCAAAACTATTTTCCAAATAGCCATAGGCGGTTTTGTCTTCTTCTCATAATCATGAAGTTCTAATTCTAATCGATCTTCTTCTTCCTTCTCCTCCTCAATTATGTCTAGTTCATTTTCTCTATTGTTTTTCGACATTTACGAGCCACCATATATAGTGGAAAGTTCTTTGTGTTTTTTACTTTTATTTTCAGTTATGAAATAAAAAGGAATTTAAGGCTATTTTTTTCCTAATTCGTCCCTATTTATCATTTTGTAAGCAATTTGAGAAAAGTTATTTCCTATATTTTTCTTTCGGTGTTTCATAAAAATAACTGTAAACTTATCCCATCCTTGTAAATGTTCAGGATATCTTTCATAAAAATGCATTTATTCAGTAAAAGCTTTGCCCAAATGGTTCTTGTTTATGGTTTTCTTGATTTTTGAAAGTACACTATTCTTTTTGTCTAACGATTTTATCTTGATATTTGCAGCTTATCTTTTTGTATGATGTTTAACCGTATTAGTAGGCTTGTATTGATTCTCGAATATCTTTTTTTATCATTAACCAGTTATTATTTCACAAAAAACATGATCTACTACTTGCTTGAAATTTTCCGCCCCGTTTTTTCTCAAAAAGGACAAGACTTCCCTTTTACTAAGCCATCCTGCTCCTTCTCTTTGGTGGTTAAGCCCATCATTATCTATTATTCGTCTACATATGAATTCTGAGATGTTTTTTAAGGGATTTTCTTCTTGTTCATAACAAGCAGATATAAGAACTTTAGAGTTTGCAATTTTCAAAGCTTGCTTTATTAATTTTTGATGATGTGGGGTTACATGATGAAGCACATCAGATAATATTACTGTATCAGCAGTAAATTCTGACAAATCTCCCAAAATATCTTTTTTAAAAAATTTACCGTTTCGATTTTTTTTTGCAAATGAAATAAACCGCTCATTTAAATCTAAACCTATATACTTTACACCTTTTGGTAAATATTCTACTTGTTTTCCTGTTCCACACCCTAAATCAAGAACGGTTACTCCAACAATTTCACGTGCAATATTCTTGAAAACTAACTCTGTAGGGTCAGTCATCCATATAACTGCATCATATACAAAAGGATGTTGATACATTACTCCATATTGTAATCGTTTTTTCAATCGTTGGTTGAGAGTTAGCCTCTTATAATTCTTGAGAGGTGTGTTTTTAGCATAATCTGTGGGTGTAATTTTGAATTTGTGAATGATTTTCGGCATATTTTTTGGTTGAAGATTCTCCATATATGTTTCTTCCAGCTATTTTTTTTTACGAAATACAAACACTTAGAATTGTAATTGTCCCCTCTTTCTTTTTCTTTTAAAAGGTCTAAATTTCTCGCTTAGCTACAAATTAATTAACTAGAGTTTCTACTGTTTCATAAGAATATACAGGAGTATATTGTATTGACAGAAAAACCATCGATTACAGTTGCAGGTACGGGTTTTGTGGGATTAGTTACCGCTGCCATTTTTGCAGACCGTGCTTTTCCTACAACCGCTTTAGATGTTGTTGAGGAGAAAATCAAAAAAGTAAATCAAGGGGAACCCTTTTTTTATGAACCACAATTACCTGCTCTTTTAAAACGAGTTGTTTTAGAGAAGAGAACATTACAGGGTAGCACGGATATTATTCATTCTATTCAAAAATCTGATATTACTTTTATTTGTGTGGGAACACCTTCAAACCCTGATGGAAGCTGTAATTTGCAATATGTTAAGGAAATTTCTAGCCAGATTGGAAAAGCTCTGGGTAAAAAAAAGGAATATCATCTTATAGTTGCCAAATCCACTATTGAACCCAGTACTACGCGAAAAACAATTAAACCTATTATTGAGCTAGAATCGGGAAAAAGAGCAGGTGAAGATTTTGGCTTATGTATGAACCCAGAATTTTTGCGGGAAGGTCAAAGTATTTACGATTCTCTTTATCCGGATCGTGTGATTATCGGGGAATATGATGAAAAGTCTGGTAAATTATTAGATAACCTTTTCACCACATTATATGATACTACACAAGATGCTTTTACAGAGTATTGGCAAGAGGTATATGGAAAACCTTTAGTGACTCCGCCAATTTGTCATTATTCCTTAGAGTCTGCAGAAGCTATTAAATATGCTAATAATTCATTTCTTGCAACTAAAATATCCTTCATTAATGAATTTGCTAATATTTGTGAAAAGATTGAAGGTATTGATATCCAAGAAGTAGCAGAAGGAATCGGGCTTGATCATCGTATTAGTAAACATTTCCTTCAAGCAGGAGCTGGATTTGGTGGGTCTTGTTTTCCAAAAGATGTTAAGGCCATTATCCATTTTGCTAAAAAGCGAGGCTATCAACCTGCTTTATTTGAAAGCGTATTAACAGTAAATGACTTTCAAGCTAAACATATGGTTGATCTTGCTGAAGCTTTTCTTGAAGATTTAGAAAATCGTACTGTCGTGCTCTTGGGTTTATCTTTTAAACCAAATACCGATGATATGAGAAATGCCCCCTCTTTAAAGATAATAGATTATTTACGAGATAAAGAAGCTTCAATTGTAGTATATGATCCTGAAGCTATGGAAGAAGCTCAGAAAGAAGAATGGCTTGGTGATACTGTTACCTATGCTTCATCTATTTATGATGCCTTAGAAGAAGCTGATGCTTGTTTGTTAATAACTGAATGGCCTATTTTTAAAGAATTACGACCTAAAGATTTCCTAAAAATGAAAACCCCTGTTTTAATTGATGGTCGAAGAATTTATGACCATGAAGAAATGGTTGAGGCGGGTATTACCTTTGCAGGTATTGGCTTAGGCTTACCGCAAACAAAAAAACCGGCATATAAGTAAGAAGAGGCTCTTTTGAATGACCTATAATTCATTGAATTTAACAAAAAATGTGCAACCTTTAGTTAAAAAATTACAGCAACATGCTTCGTTATATCAGATATCTTCTGAAATCATTAATGACGCTACAATCATTGATTGTGGTATCCATACCAAAGGTAGTTATTCAGCTGGATTACTCTATTCTAAAATAACTTTGGGCGGATTAGCGCAGGTAACTCTCTCCTTACCGAACTCCCGAAATAATAAGGCTTTACTACCGAAAATAACCGTCACTTCTTCGCATCCTGTTTTGGCAACCTTAGGCTGTCAAGCTGCTAGCTGGACAATAAATAAGAAAGATTTTTTTGGCATGGCTTGCGGACCTGGAAGAATTCTAGCTCAGAAACCATCTTCTATTTTTGAGATGCTTGCCTATAATGAAGAAAGCGACCAAGCAATAATTTGTTTAGAAGCAGATGTTTTACCACCAGATCATATTATAGACTATTTATCAAAAAAATGCTCGGTGGAAAAAGAGAATATTACCATTTTAACTGTCAAAACTGCTTCTTTAGTGGAATGTATTCAAATGGCTGCCCGACCAATTGAATTGGGAATTTTCAAACTCGTAGACCAAATGGGATATCCGAAAGAGAAGATAATTTCAGCTATTGGCACTGGATTGATGGCTCCTCTTTCTATTGATAAAGATCAAGCGAATAATTTCATTAATAATGGATTAATCTATGGAACAGAATTATACTTAATAATCCAATCAACAAAAGGAGATAATCTCCCTCGCCTTATTAAACAACTTCCTTCATGTTCTTCTTCTGCTTATGGACAATCATTTCAAGAAGTATTCGAGGCTGCAGATCGGGATTTCAGTAAGTTTGATCTTAGCTTACTGGCACCTACAAAAGTAACACTAAATGATATAAGAACTGGTAGGATTTATTCCGCTGGCAAAATAAGCAAAAATTATTTGTCATAATTTCTTTATTCTTCAGCTATTTTTTCTTCTTCTTTTTCTCTTTCTTCAGTATCGAAGTTGCTTATTTTTTGATAGGTTTCTAAACCACTAGTTAGGGAATAAGAACTCATTTCAAATGTTTCCATTCCTTGTTTCGTGAGAAAAATGAGCGCTTTTATCCGTTTTATAACTCCTTTATTTTTCTTGGTTTCGATGTCGTTCTCTCGCCCGACTGAAATAATATCTGACCAACTTACCTGTTTCCAAACAAACCGATCGCGGTAATGAATTTCCTCTTTGTCAATATAGAGTTTAACTGTTGCAACTTTTAGTATGCGATAGAGGGAAAAGAAGATAGTTAATGCTCCCACAAAGATTGTAGCAAATTGAACCATTGTTTTAAGTTCGACTAAAATTGCTCCACAAATAGCAATAACTCCTACCGTAAATGCAATTATGGAACGTAGAGAAGTTATTATTTTGTCTCGTAAGGGAGGGGATAATTCGAGCCTTTTTTTATTCGCTGGTGCCATTTTACAGATCTCCTGCTAACATATACTTTATTTAATAGTTATTTATATTAGGGAATAAAAAAATGTTCTGATTGCAATTAAATAAGCTCTTTGTTCTTCCCACAAAGCATTAAAGGATTTACACATAAAAAAGACTAGAAAGTGATAAAATTAAAAAAAAGACATTTATGAGTGGAGTATTATATGCCTTCGGTTGTTTTCTATTTCCAAGTTCATCAACCATTTCGTTTGAATCCTAATTTCCGACGTGATCGTTTTCTCAAAAATAGCTCTATTGATAATCTTGAGAATCTCTACTTCAACAATTCTTTTAATAAAGAAATCATGAATCGGGTTGCTAAGAAATGTTATTTACCAGCAAATAATTTGTGGTTAGATATAATTGATAAATATCAACAAACATCTCGTAAAGTAAAAATCGCTTATAGTTTGTCAGGGACCTTGCTTGATCAAGCAGAAAGATATCAACCAGACGTACTTGATAGTTTTAAGCAATTAGCTGAAACTGGTTGTGTTGAATTTCTTGCTGAAACCTATTATCATTCCCTTACCTCAATCTATGGTGTTAATCGCCAAGAATTTATTGAGCAGGTGGAAATGCAAAAACAGGCAATGCACGATTTATTGGGTTATACCCCCACTTGTTTCCGAAATACTGAATTAATTCTCAATAATTCCATAATGGATTCTGTAGCAAAAATGGGTTTTGAGGTTATCTTAAGCGAAGGCATTGAACATATATTGCCACAAAACAAAACCGCTAATTATGTTTTCCAAAGTAAAGTTGCTCCTTCTCTAAAAGTATTGCTACGAAACTATCAATTAAGTGATGATGTTGCTTTCCGGTTTGGTTCTGGCAGATGGGAAGAATATCCCCTCTTTGCTGATAAATATGCCTCTTGGATAGCTTCTACACAAGGTGATTGCATTAATTTATTTATGGATTATGAGTCATTGGGTGAACATTTGTGGCCTGAAACTGGTATTTTCGAGTTTCTAGAGCATTTACCACAAGAATTGTTTAAATATGAATCAATTAAGTTTCAAACACCTTCAGAAGTAATAAAGACCTATCAACCAAAAGGCGAAATTTCGATAGGTGATTTTGAGACCATTAGCTGGGCAGATGATCGCGATATTGGTGCTTGGTTGGCAAATCCTCTTCAAAGTATTTCTTTTGAAGACCAGAAATATCTAGAAGCACCTGTAAAAGCATTAAATAACTCTCAAATTTTGAAACTGTGGCGAATGTTAACTACCTCAGATCATCTCTATTATATTTCCCAAGCTGATGCGGGTCCAGGGGAAGTTCATTCCTATTTTTCGCATTATGATCATCCTATGGAAGCCTTTGCAAATTATAATGAAATAATAAGTGATTTAAGCGCTCGAGTATTGATGCTTTTGCAAAAAAAGGAAAAATAAACAATAAGTTTTTTTCTTTCTTCGATGGAAATATTTATAAAGTTAGGCTAACTTAACTCTTCCAAGCATCTTTTCTGTTCTGCTGGAGAATACATTTTAATGACAAAATCAGACACGTGGAATCGACAATCTAACAGTAGAAAATTACCCGCGCAACACGGTACAGAAATTCCTCTTATTGATTTACCTGTCGGTAAAAAAGGTATTATTAACAGCGTAAAAGGAGGACGACGTGCATGTCAGAGACTCAATGAATTAGGCCTTATAGTCGGTGCTACCGTAGAAATGGTTAATAAAATTAATAGGGGTCCAGTTATGATTCGTGTCAAAGGCTCTAAATTAGCCCTTGGTCGTGGCTTGGCAATGAAAGTTTTTGTGCAAATAACCTAACTTTGCTTCTTTTTATACAAATTTGAAGGTACCAGGCATAGGTTCAAATATATCGCCATCATTTTGAAGCTCTCGTAATGCAGGTTCAATTTCACTGGTACTTAATCCTAATTGTTTTTTGAGTTCTTCAAAGCTACATCCCTCATTCCTATTTTCGGGATTTTTGAGAATTTCAAGTATTTGATCCTTTATTTCATTTTTTTCTTCAAGATTTGCTTGTCCTTTAATTGCAGTTTCAATATGTTCTGTTGCTTTATTTTGCAAACCTGCTTCAGCGTAATATTTTGATATTTCGAGATCCCGAAGAACCTTGTAAGCTTTATCAACTACTGGAATACATAATTCGGCTTGTATATACATGGCTCCATCCGGACCTTCCCTTAATAGGCCAATAACATCTACGGTTGCTCCTTCCTTCATGCCTTTCATTTCGAGATAGGCTTCCCCACCCCATGCAGTTCCACCAGCTTTAACACGTATTGTGCCTGTTTCATCAACTATGTTTGTTATGACACTTTCTTCGGTTTCATCAATTATTTTATCTTCTATTGTGCCCATTATTCGTGCCCGTCGGACCTCGTCTCCGGTTTTAATATGAAGAACTTTTGATCCATCTTGTTGTGTTTCAAATTCTCCTTTTAATAAATCATTAATCAATACTTTTCTGGCTGGTGCTCGTCGTGAGTAACTCATTTTTCTTCCTCACTTTAATTGGTTTTTCATCTTCTTATAAGGCTTTTCTGATAAGATATGTGCTATTCTATACTGCTATTTGGTTTTTAATTATCTCTTTACCTCAATTAGCATCTTCTACTTTTTAATTATTCTTCAGTTGTGGGTTTTAATGGTTCTACAGTTTTAAGTTTTTGACAGAAATCAAAGGCCTTCTCTACTAGGTTCTTTTCCCCCTTTAATAATAGCGTCACTGCGCCTTCAGCACCTCCAATACCACCACTTGCAATATGTAATACTTCTAACCCTTCAAAGAGTTCTTCTAATGCCTCAATTTCTGTAAAAACTTCTCCGAGTAAGGGGAATAGTCCTACTTTATAGCCATCGGAAAAATTAATTTCTTCAATACCTGTTTCCATGGAACAATATAGGACAGAATGGCTGACCATTTTTTCCAACCCAATCGGGATAAGAAGCTTGAAACCTTTTGCTTTAAGAGGCCCCCAAAAAGCCCCACATGTTCCCGCTTCAGAGTCACCAAGTAATACTCCGGCAATACCTTCTGAATCAAGAGCGTTTGCCCCTTTTATGATAATGTCTCCTTTTTCCATTACTTCTAAAGCCTCATCAATAGACTCTATTTCACTGGCAACTCCATCATTAAAGAGTATTTCAGGTAATCGCTTCTCGCTAGGGCAAGCTGTTAATCGTTCACCTTCCGGTAAGATTTGGCCTGCAACATAGCATCCTTTATCAAAATCAGCTATTGCCACCATTTCTTCAAGGACATATGCATTAGTTGTTCCTCGAGCCACATAGATCTTACCTTTCTTCATTTTTTCTTGTATCCAATCAATTGCGGTGACACCTATACCGATTAATTTTTTTGACTCTGTCGGGGTTAATGTTATTGTTGCTTTTGCAATGGTCATAAAAATTCACTTTAAAACTTGTATTCTCTTATTAACTTACTAACGAGTTAGATTTTTAATTATTTCCTCGTATGTTATCTCTAATTATTGTTTCGAGTGTGAATTATTTGAATGATGAAAATTTACATCTGTACAAAGTAATAATCGAGTTAGTTGCTGATCGGGAGGGTAAATTTCTTTTAGAGGATCCAGAAAAACCTGTAATCCATGTGGCAACTCCCCCGGAATTCCCAGGAGGAAAAGCAGGCATTCATTCACCCGAAGACCTTTTTGTTGGTGCTGTTGCCTCATGTAAAATGACTACGTTTTGCGCTATGGCTGAAAAATTATCCCTGGATTTTTCTGATTTACGTATAGCTGCTGTAGGTTATGTTGGCAAAAGTGAGAGTAGGGGGTTAGCTTTTACAAAAGTTACAACCAAACTCACCTTTTCCATAAAAAAAGAAGAAGATAGGAACATTGCGGAAAGATGTTTAGATTTAACTAGCAGATATTGTTTGGTAACAAATTCATTAAAAACAGAAGTTGAAATGGATTATGAAATCTCTGTGCTATCTTGAGTTTCAGATTGCATTTCTGCTTCTTTTTCCATTTCTTGTTCTTTGTGTTTTGTCTGTTGTGTAAGAATTAAACTTGTAGAAGTTACTATTCCACCTGCTATTGCTATTCCTAACCCGGTATAGAATTGCGTTTTTCGATAAAATTCATGGGTATACTTATTTGTAATATCAACTTCAAACGCGACGGATTCATTCCAATCACTGAGAATAACGATAGTGGCTATTTTTCGTGGTTGTTGAGTTTGATAATAAATTTGACCGGTTTGATTATAGGATAAATCATTAGCGATGATTGCCTCTGAAAGTAAGTACTGGGTAGAATTGCTATAAATAGCAAGTAATTCGGAATAGCTTATTGACTCATTTACATAGTCTGTAAAAGCTGCTTCGATATTGCTTGAATAAGAAGTAAATGCTGCTTGTGAGGTGATTAAACTTGTAATATTACAGGCGGAATTATTGTTCTTAAATAAGGTTTCTAGTTGGACAGAATCTTGTTTATTTAAAGTATACGTATTTACAACACCATAAAGAGCGTCAGATTCTGAAAATGATAATGTTGTATAGGTTTCTTGTGTTTCAATTCTTTTCAATTTTAAGGCAGGTCCTAAGATAAGACCAAAGGTAAGTAATAAAAGACCGATGCCTAAGAGGGGTTTTTTAAAAGAAGCTAGGTTCTTAAACCATTTCTCAGGTTTTTCATAACTTTTGATCCAGCTAAGGAAACTTAACCAAGGAAAGAAGATAAACCAGCCAAGTAAAACCAATAAATGAACCGGAAATTCATTAATAAAAATAGTAACGAATTCCGTTCCAAAATAACTAATTCGTTCTGCTGGACTCAGGTTTAGGAAAAAAACATCTATCCCTTGCTCCAACGGTACGCTGGACCAATCAAATTGAAACCCTTTGAACAATAGTACAAAATCCAGATCAACAATTATCGAGGCTCGGAAACTATACATCCGGGAATCAAAGGGATATAAGAGTAATACTGGGCCTGTGTCTAGGTCTAAAATAATATGTAATATCAAAAAACCCCCTATTAAAATAATGGAACGCAAGAACAAATCTTCCTTTTCCGATAATTTTACTTTTCTAATCCCTTTTCGATACGCTAGCCATAGTAAGGCAGCGAGAATAATTATTACAGGCCAGACCATCGAATGGAGATATGTTCGATGGATATAAAAGAAGATATCAAAATCGGGTATAATTGCTGATAAGGTTAAAAGTGTAAATAACCACCTTTTTTCCCTGAAAATTCTACGATTCTGTTTCCCCATAGCTGCCCATACAACAAATCCCTCTAAAGCAACGTGTGTTGTTGTTAAAGTCATTTTGGTCTAACCTTTTAAAAATCGCTATTATGGTCTTTTGTTACTTTCTCTTTCTATTTCTTTCTTTAGATTTGTTTAATCAATTCGGAGAAAAATACTAAAAAGAACCTCAGTATGATAATAAAGTAGTAACAATGAACTCTTTCAAAGCAATTCTTTTCGATGCAGATAATACCCTTTTCAACAACGATGGTATACATGAAGCCGTCACCCAGGAGATTCTTACTGCTCTGGGAATGGAAGGAGTGAATGCTTTGCATGTACATGAAAAATGGGATGAATGGTATTTTTCTGAGCAAAATAGATTTCTGGAAGAACAAGGTTATTGTATTGATAGAGAGAATTTTGCTCGTTCCCTTGTATTAACTTTAGATGATTTTGAGTATACGCTTACGGAAGACGAAGCAGCAAATTTTTGGCAGTTTATGGCAAAATATTACCGCGAGAAATCTACTACTTTTCCGGAAGTTAAACCTTTTCTTACTTTTCTAAAAAAATATCATATAAAAACAGCGATTGTTTCTAATGGCGATCCTGATCTAATAAAAGAACGCTTACAACGAGCTAATATTGAACACCATTTCGAATTTATTCACGCTCCCTGTAATCATTTTCCTTATAGTAAACCAGCAAAAGAAATTTTTCTCCGGTCATTAGATAAAATTCAAGCACAATCTGATCAAACTATTTTTGTTGGAGATAACCCTACTTCAGACATTCAAGGAGCAAATGAAGTTGGGATGTTTACCGTCTTAATTGATCGACATAAAAAACACCAATCATTACCAGCTCCTCAAAACCCTGATCTTCGAATAACAGATTTCTCAGAACTTCAAGATTTTTTGAAACATAAATTAGAAAAATAAGTTTATTTTTTTTGCTTTCCCAAAAGACTAATAATTTATGATATTTAACTCTATAACAAATCTCTTTTTTGGAAGCGATGAAATGGCAAAAAAAGTGCTTATTTATTATTTCAGCGGAACAGGAAATACTTTTTGGGTTGCTAAGCAATTAAAACAACAATTAGAGAAGCAAAACTATGAAACAACCATCCATTCTATGGAAAATGATTTTACCACGGACGATCTAGCAGTACAAATCAACACAGTAGACTATGTTGGGTTTGCTT
>JAYEJY010000029.1:0-5752 GCA_034660795.1 Promethearchaeati archaeon
TCGAAGGGGAAACTGCTAAAATGGCGGAAATTGTGAAAAAGGATAAGCTACATGCTGGATTATTAAATATTAAAGCTTACAATCTTATTCGCCAAAGAAAATTCGAAAATATTGATGAAATCTTGGAAAATGCCAAAAAATATTCTGGACTACATGACCCATATAATTACTTATTAACAAAAGCAAATGAATTATTGTATTTATATTACGCTAAAAAATTGGACGAAATCTCTGAGAAAATTAATGATCTTGAAGAGGCATTTAATGAAACAAGAAGAACATTCCAAGGCAATCAAGCCATTAAGAAATATCTCTATAATCCATTAATTTTGGGGAAATCAATATTAATTAGCTTAGAAAGAAGAAGAGGAAATTTAGAAAAAGGTATAGAAATAGGTTATGAATTAATAAAACAAGCAAGAGATACAAATAATCGCTACTTATTAAATCGGGTGTTAAACAATACTGCTTTATGTTTAATTGAAAGTGGAAATATACGGAAAGGCTTAGTTTTCCTGGAGGAAGCGTTTGATTTCTTAGAAATCATAGCAAATAGCTTACAGTTAGCAATTAGCGCCAATAATATCGGATTTATTCATAGAAGTATGGGAAATTTAGAGAAAGCAATGAATTATTTCTATCTTGCTCTCGAAAATGCAACAAAAGCGGAAGTTCCATCTTATATAGTTGCTGCTGAAACGAATATTGCTCATTTACATCTTGATTTTGATAATCCTAAATTGGCTTTATCTGATTCGGAAAAAGCACTGGAAACACTTGAGGAAAATGAAGAAGAAATTCCAAAAACTATAAAAATTGCCCTAGATTTATGTCGTGCAGATATTTTTGAGCAATTAGAAAGGTACGATGATGCTTCTGCAATGTTAGATCATGCATTAATGGAAATTAGTGAATCTGATTTAACCAGTGAGACAGCAAAAGTTTATCTTAGGAAGGCCCGGCTTTCCGCAAGACAATCAAATCTTGGAGAAGCAACAAACTTTCTCGAATCCGCTTTAGAAATCGCAAAAAATAACAACCTTTTTGAAACAATAGTAAATGCCAATTTGCAACTTGCAGAAATTGATCTTCTCAAATATCGAATGACAAATGAAGAACAATTACTAGATAAAGCACTCATGAAAATTGCAGGTTCGGAACAATTATGCGTTGAACAAGAATTTATGTTAATTTTAATTGATATCTACATTCTGCAAGGCTTATTATTATCACTTAAAGAAAGACAAAAAGAAGGTAAAAGAATACTGGAAAAAGCTGTTTCTTTAAGTCAAGACTTAAATCTTAAAGATAAAGAACAAGAGGCAAGAAATCAATTAAAAGAATTGCAGAAAGAAAAGAAAAATCTCTTGGTAAAAATTTTCACACGGATTAATGAATCCATTAGAAAAACGATTTCATTCGAAAGTGTTGCTAAACCAAAAGAACCAACGCAACAAATTAGAGCATTATTTATTATCTCTAAAGATATTGGTTTGCCAATTTACGAACAATATTTTGATGAAAAAGAACGCATTGACCCAAATCTTCTATCGGGATTACTATCAGCAATCAGTACAATGGGACAAACTGTTCTCTCCTCTAAAGAAGGTGGTTTACGATTAATTGACCACGGAGATGTATCAATAATGCTTGAAACAGGAGAAAAAATGGTTATTGCCCTAGTTGTAGGGAAAGAGACTTATCTACTCAGAAATAAATTACAAGAATTCACCACAGAAATGGAACAAGATACGTTGTTCAAAAATATTGATTTAGGTGTCGTGAAAAAAGACGAAAAAACATATGAGAAAATTACTACAAAGGTAAAAGAAAAGTTTGACATAGAATAATTTTCGTATTAACTTTTTTTTTACAAAAAATCAAAAAAGAGGAGATGAGAGATGAGCTATTAAAAGAAGGAAAGGTGGAATTAAACAGCTCATCTCAATAAGTTGAATGATCGAGAGAAAGGATTTTTTACCATTCAGTACTTGTTGGTTCAGTTAATGGCCAAGCGTTTTCTAATAAAGTTAAGTCATTGGTTGCTCCGGAATCCCAGAATAATACTTGGGCATCCCAGTTACCACCAATATCGACCGTTCGAAGGGTAATAATGTTATAACCTGGATTGAGTGTCACTGTTTTTTCTTCACGCCACGTTTTCCATCCTTTTCCACCTAAATCGTTGTATTGTCCACTATCTTTGAATTCGCCGTTGATCCAAATGTCAAAGTTATCATCAGATTGAGTTGAAAAGGAAACATCCATTGCATCATCTGTTGGATTGTAAATATAACTGAACATATAGATTATTCCTCGTTGACCCCAATTAAGGTCATCACCACCATCAAATGTCGATCCAGCAAATGTAACACATCCAGGATAATTGCCTGAATCATTATAAGCTAGAATAGAATAACCGGTATCTGATGATATGTCACCATCAGTGAATTCGTCTTCTAAACCAATATAAGGACGATAATCTTCAGCAATACCGTGACCATTTAATGAAATATAATCCTCTGAATTACCACTTAAACCACTTTCACCATCTTCAAAAACGCCGATAATGAACCATAATCTTGGAGAATAACCAGCAGAAGCTGGGAAACTCGAACGAGAAGTGGAGGGATCATCAGAAGAGGTTCGATAAACTAAAGGAGAACTTAAGTATTGATCGCCAGTACTATTATCTCCATCACCAGAAGAACCACCATCGGTAAAACCAGAGAACTGTCTTCCAGTAGAGAGATCTTGATTTCCAAAGGAAATAATGATTTCATAATCGGATAACGGAGAAATTTGTGTTTCATTGCCTGTAGATTCTATTACTGTTGTTTTCTCGTCTTGTGTTGTAAATTCTCTTTCACTTGTTACATCCCAAGTAATTCGTTCTTCATTTAGATAGAGAGTAGGGGGATATAAACCGTGATTCATCGCTGATGCGCTTGAGGTAGAGTAGATAACAACTGTGGCGCTGTCATCAATCGTAACACTACCAGTTCCAATATTCATAAGACTGGTTGATGCAGTATCATATAATCCATCACCATTTGAATCTGTAAGGGAAAGTGATGAGAGTTGAACAAGTTGTCCTTTACCCTTAAACATAGGAACAACCACAAAATACACGATAGCAGCAGCAGTCACTGTAAGTGCAATCAATAAAATCGTAGCAATAACAGGAGATATACCTCTCTTATTGCTAGATTTTTTAGGAAATAATTTATTAAATAATTGTAAAAACACGTTAAAACCTTCCTTCAAATAAAAATTATAAAATGTATTAAGATAGATTGTTTTAAATTGCAAATTAGTAATAGTTACAATTATTTTTAAGAGTTGTAATGAATCAATTCGGTGAATCTAGTAAAATTATCCTCTTCTTTCCAGAAATTGATTTTTTCTTTTATTAAATCAATCCTTACTTTCTTGCCTCAAATTCAACAATATTGATATATTTCTCAACTTTATCCGTGAGCCTATTTACTTGGTGAATTAACCGGACAATTTCTCTTCGTTCTATCCCCTTGAAGATTTTCTTTTCAAAAAATTCTTCTTTTTTCGTAAGCAATCGTTCAAATGCTTGCTTTAAATCACGACTCTTCTTCATTATAATTCATCTCTGGTAAAATTCTCTCGCTGTATCTCTTTCATTTTTCTTATTCTTACCATGGTTTTATGCTAAAGGTATACCGATATTTTTTTCTTCTCTGAATTCTATATGGTTTGTGCACAAGTGCAATTGCTGGTAAATCGCCACCAACACCTTTTTGTTTATGGTCAACATTTACCGTAATAAAATTCCGGTATGGTAATTCATGAATATGGTCTGCTTCTTCTAAATCCTCTTGAGAATAAGGCCACGCACTCATTTCTAAATAATTATCATCTAAAGTCTTTACTTTGATTCCTTTTTCATTACTATTTGTCAAAGCCATCCATCGTACATCAGTCCGATTTGCGTTTTCTTGTGGTCTAATATAATTATGGATGAACTCCTTTAGGGGAATTTGATATCTACAGATTTTTGCACCAGTTTTTCGATCACAATAATTTTCATGGGGCCCCCTTCCAAACCAATGAATTATGTTAAATGTACTTGGTATTTTCATTTGCATTCCTAATTTAATCATGTTAATTCTTGGTTTTAATGAAAATGAAACTTGAATTTCTCCAGAACCTAAAATATGATATTCACAAACCACTTTACCTATGGTATATTTTACGTGATATTTTACCCTTACTAAATAATGTCCACTTGAGAGTTTTTTAATTTTCATTGATTTTTTCTTTATTGTTTCATTGGCTTTTTTCCAGCGATAAAACAGTTTTCTATAAATCCACCCAATTATTTTAGGCAAGAAACTAAAAATGCCTAAATCATTATCGATTGGTGCACGCCAAAAATTAGGTCGGAGTGATCCTTTAAGAAAATTACTGCCATTGACTTTAAACAAACTCAAATAACCTGTTTGTTTATTAAAGACAGCAGTAAAAATCTCATTTGTAAAAATATGTTTTTCAGGTTTTTCTTGATAGATGATCTCATTAAACTCTGAATCTTGATCAACAGTTTCTTTAGCTATTTGTAACGGTACTTTGAATTGTTCCCACGCTATTATCTGTCCCTCTTGTTCTGTTAATGAATTTTCTTGCGCTTTAAATTGGAGCGTGAGGAAATACTCATTTTCAACAGGTTCCGAAGGAAGGTTATAGTGTATAGCATATTCTTTTTCTTCACCTGCAGCAATTGCTAGTGTTGTTATTTTACCTTCTTGAATAGTTACTGTGTCTTTTTGAAGGCTCCAGAAACAATGAATGCCTTGTAAATTTCTAAAGTTGAACTTATTTTGAATTATAAATCGTCCGTCTCTTAATGAAAGTGGTTTAACAGCAATATTCTGATAGACTTTTTTAACTTCAAAGGCAGCTGGATTAGGTGACCGATCGGGTCGAAAAATACCATTACAGCAGAAATTCCCATCATTTGGCTGATCGCCAAAATCGCCGCCATATGCCCAGTAATGTTTACCCTCAGCTGATTGCTGTTTTAATCCTTGGTCAACGAAATCCCAGATAAAGCCACCAATACAATTATCATATTTCTCAAAGACATCCATATACTCCTGGAAATTCCCCAAACTATTCCCCATAGCATGAGCATATTCACATAATAACCGGGGTTTTCCGCGATATTTTCTAGGACCAATACGTTTAAAGAAGAAATCGCTAGGCACTCGTTTATATTCACCTGCTTTTGCTAGTTGGGCAGGTGGGGAATACATAGTGCTGAAGAAATCCGAAACCTCTAAACGATGGTCACCCTCATAATGAAAGGGTCTAGTAATATCAATTTTTTCAGCAGCAGTTCTCATAGCATGAAAGTTCTCCCCCATACCAGCTTCGTTTCCAAGAGACCAGATAATTACAGAAGGATGATTTTTATCACGGTGAACCATGCTTATCATCCGATTGATGCATGCTGCGGTCCATTTACTATCACTAGCTGGTAATAAATTACGCAAACCATGCGACTCAAGATTACATTCATCCATAACATAAAGACCATACTTATCACATAAAAAGTAAAAATAAGGGTGATTAGGATAATGACTTGTACGAACAGCATTTATATTAAATTCTTTTAGTAATTTAACATCTTCTTCCATTTGCTCTTGAGTAAGCACTCTTCCGGTTTCTTCGTGATGTTCATGTCTATTTATTCCTTTTAGTAAAACAGGTTGCCCAT
>JAYEJY010000030.1:0-5744 GCA_034660795.1 Promethearchaeati archaeon
AAAAATTTCTGAAAAGAGTAATGATTATTGGTAAGAAGTTTATACCAAACCTCGGTGGTCGCAAATATAAGACACGAGTGTATGTCTTAAATAGAATAATGAAACAATTACAAGATGATTACAAAGATTTTGAAAAATTCCTCCGGAAGAAAACAAAATTATTACGAGAAGTAGACGAAACTTCAGAGTATATTAATACCATTATTAAAAAAATGGAGGAAAGAAGTGAACTTAAGAAAAAGATACAGAATACAATAAAAGAAGCTGAAACAATCCAAGAAAAAATTGATAAAATGGATGATAAACAATCTAATCTAGAATCACAAAAAATTGTTGTTCAATTGGAAGAACTTGATCAACAAATAAATGTTGAATGTAATAAATTGACATTAGAAACGGGAAGCTTAGATAAGCCACTAAGAAAATTAACCTCGCGAGCACATGATGGGATAGTTAAATTACCGCCAGGACTGAAAAAATTGGCTGAGCAATTACAAGATAATCCTCATAAAGCATTCTTAAGTATGGAAAAAAATCACCCAAAATTAAATTCACTCATTGATATTTTGATTGATGCAATTAAAACTGAAAAAATAAAATTGAAGAGTTCCATGAAAAGTAGAGCTTTAGAATTAGCTGAAGACATAAAAAATGGATCCATTATTGAAATGTTGAATAAAGTAATCGAACATGAAAAGAAAAAAGAGGAATTAGATGAAAAAATTGATGAATTGGGGATAAGGAAAGAAATTGAGAAATTTAAAAAAGAACGACAAGAATATGAAAAAGACAAAGAACGAAAAGAACGGACAATAAGGGATTTAAAAAGCAAACTGAAAAAATTGAATGATGAAATTGCAGAAATTGCAGCAAAAACACAAAAACGTGTAAAAGAATTAACGGATAAAGAGGTCAAAATCGACATAAAAGAATAATTATTGAAATTTTTTATCCAATTTTTCTATAACTTTTTTTACAAGAACCAAGTGGGATATGTATACTAACGGAATATGAATTTAATGACTTCTAATAAAATAGAGAAATCTGAACATCTTGAGGAAGAACCTGAAAAAGGGAACATAGAGTATAAACTTAAACTCAAAAATCCTGATTCCAAAAGATTTGAACATTTAGTTTCTCAGATGAAATTCCGTCTCCAAGAAGGACAAGGAGAAGCCATCTATGAAATTGGTATAGAGGATAATGGTTATCCCCGAGGTTTAACTAAAAAAGAGATGGCAAGCTCTCTTAATACCTTAAAGAAAATGGCAAAACAGCTTAAGGCAGAAATAAATGTCATACGAAAACGTGAGGGTGAATCTGGTACCGTTGCCGAAGTTCTTGTTAGAAAATTAGCTGAAGAAGATTATATTGATATAAGAATTGCTGTTGCAGGTAATGTTGATTGTGGTAAAAGCACCCTTATAGGTGTTCTTACTCGAGGAGAATTGGATAACGGTCGGGGGTTAGCTAGAGTAAAGGTCTTCCGCCATAAACATGAAGTCGAATCTGGACGAACATCAAGTATTAGTCAGCAAATTCTGGGATTTAATGGTAAAGGAAATATTGTAAATTATTCGATGTTAACAGAACCACAATGGACTAGAATAATTGAAAGAAGTTCCAAAGTACTTACATTTATTGATCTTGGAGGGCATGAAAAGTATTTAAAAACAACCCTTTTCGGATTGACAGGTCATGTTCCGGATTATGTGTTATTAGTTGTCGGAGCAAATATGGGAATTGTGGGAATGACCAAAGAACATCTTGGTATTGCTTTAGCCTTGAAAGTACCTATCATTGTTGTAATTACAAAAATAGATATTTGCCCTGAACATATTCTTGAGCAAACCATAGAGAATTTAAACAAGATGCTAAAATTACCAGGCTCAAATAAAATTCCAATAATTGTAAGAAATATCGATGATGCAATTGTAAGCGCAAAAAATATTACATCCAGAAGGATCGCTCCAATATTTCTCGTTTCAAATGTAACAGGTGAGAATTTAGATCTATTAAAATCATTCTTGAATATTCTCCCACCCAATAAAAACTGGGATTTATACATCGATAAACCTGTAGAATTTCATATAGATGAAACCTTTTCAGTCACTGGTGTTGGGACAGTCGTTGCTGGAACACTCATTAGCGGAACTGTTTCATTAGATGAAATTCTTTATCTTGGACCAGACAAACAAGGTAACTTCCGACAAGTGAAAGTTAAAAGTATTCATAATAAACGAGTACCAGTTCGACGAGTAATCGCTGGTCAAACAGCAACATTTGCCTTACGAAAAGTACCCAGATCATCCATCCGGAAAGGGATGGTGTTACTTGATCTCAACACCAAACCCAAAGCAGCTTGGGAATTTGAAGCGGAGATCTTAGTATTATACCATTCAACAACAATACAAGAAAACTATCAATCTGTAGTACATTGTGGAACCATACGACAAACTGCAAAAATAATAGAATTAAATAAAGATGTGATTCGAACAGGAGATAAAGCAATTGCAAAATTTCGCTTTTTATACAATCCCGAGTTCATAAAAAAAGGATCACGAATAATCTTTCGAGAGGGTCGAACTAAAGGAATTGGTACAATAAAAAAAGTTTCTTATATTCCTAAATCATAGCTATTAAAGAGATAAGAATCTAAAGGAAATAGTAAATAAAAATACAATAGTAAGTATTCTATCAATTAGAAAAATAGTTATTATGGTGAGTAAAATGTCAGAAAATAAAACTACAATATATGATGTCGGTATTATAGGAGCTGGACCAGCTGGTATATCTGCAGCAATATATACTGCAAGAGCTGGATTAAAGACATTAGTATTAGGAAATCCCTATGAATCACAAGTAGCAGAATTAGGCTTAATAGAAAATTATGCGGGATTTGCACAAGGCGTTCAAGGATTAGAATTAGCTGAAAGTATGGATAAACAAGCCAAAGCAAATGGTGCTAAAGTTATTTATGAACAAGTCATAGAAATTAAACAAGATAACAAAAAATATGTATTAAAAAGCGATGAGGATGAAAGCTATAATACAAAATCACTAATTTTAGCAATGGGTTCACGACATCGAAAAATGAGAATCCCAGGGGAAGATGAATATTATGGAAAAGGCGTTTCTTATTGCGCCGTATGCGATGGCAGCCTTTATAGAGGGAAACCAACAGCAGTTTTAGGACATGGAAATGGTGCAGCCAAAGCAGTTTTATATTTATCAAATATTTCATCGAAAGTTTATCTTTTATGTAATAGAAAAGAATTAGGCGCAGATGCAATTTATGAGTTTAGATTAAAACAACTAGAAAATTTAGAAGCACATTATCTTAGTCGAGTAACTGATATTAAAGGCAATGATTATGCTGAATCATTAGTCTATAAAGAAAAAGGCCAAGAGAAAAAAATTGATGTTGAGGGTATTTTTATTGAATTTGGTTCTGTACCCAATACATTATTAGCAGAACAACTTAATCTAGAAGTTAATGAAAAAGGCTTTATTATAACTGATCCTGAAACAAAAGCTACAAATAAAAAAGGAATTTATGCTGCTGGTGATGTTTGTGGCAATATCAGGCAAATCGCTACTGCTGTAGGTGATGGTTGTATTGCTGCTTATAGTGTTCAAGATTATTTAAGAGAAGAAAAAGACCTTGGTAAATAATTAATAAAAGAGCAAAATATAGATAAAAAAGTAAAATATTACTTTTCAATTGAGTTAATAGTAAGAAAATAAAGGAAAAAAGAAAAAATAATTATGACCATGGATTAATTATCATATGAATATAAACAATTTCTTCGAATGCTTTGATATTTTCCGATGGAATGAAAACCATGTCTAAATCATTATAATCACCCATTTCGGGATATAATTCTAATAGTTTTTTAATGGTTGTAATAATTTTATCTTCTGAACCTTGACATAATTGAGTTAACTTGTTAATAGTTATTGGTTTCTTAGGGGAAGCTTGAGGAAGTATTTCTTTGAGTCTCTGTAAAATATTGTAGAGAATGAAGTCAGATACATAATCAAACCCCAATTTCTCTGCAAGTTCATTCATTGGTCTTTCTGCTTTATTATGAAGATAAAATGAATCACTAAAACTCCTTAATTCAGTTCCAAAAAAATATTCTTCTTGAAGATCTAAAATGGCATCAAATAAGTACTCATACATCCTCTTTTTTTCTTCTGTAGTTTCAAAATAATCCAAGTAGGAAAAATTGTCAGTTTTATAATTTTCATCCGCATATTCCTTTTCAATAATTAATGCCAGATGGTGCATTAATTTTAACTTATCATGATCAAGTAATGCTGTGAAAGCCAAATCCTTTTGTATTGATGATAGACCAAAATTTGTATTTCTCTCATAGAGTATATCAAGTAATTCTGAAATTTGGTTAGAATTAATCAATTTTTCCGTTTTTTTTATTTCATTATTTTGTGATAGCCAAAAGTATATATCTAATATTATTACTGGAACGAAAATTAAAGAAACTATACCAAAACCAATGGCAAAAAAAGGTGAAACTAAAATCCAAGGTATGATAAAACCACTACATACAATCAGATAAAATATTACTAGAATAAGAAAAGCATTATATTTCTACTTTTTATTTTATTTACTTCCTTTTCAAAATAACTTATTGAAATATGTATCACCATATAAAAAACAGAACTTTTATTATTTAATTATTACGAATTTACTTTTTCAATAGTAAAACAAAAAATATTTTAAAAAAAACATTTTTTAAAAAATTGACTTTCGTGTAAGCTCCGAAAAGACTAATAACTTAAACAATTAATTAATAAAATAAGAAAAGTATGAGATTTACCGCTGTCAATAAGTTTTAATTAATTCAATAATTTATTGATATAGAAATAAAATGTTAGGATGGTAAAAACAACCATGTCGCAAAATATTGATAAAGTAAAAGTCCAAATTCCAGGCACCATGTATCAGCTACAATTAACAGCTGACCGTGGAAGATGGATACTTGCATTATTACTTAGAGGAAGTGTAGAGAAAGAAGTAGTGGTTCCTGTTTTTTCAGAAAATGGAATTCAGAAAGCAGCTAATGAGATTCTAAATGATTCAAGGTTGGTAATAGATAAATATCCTCTCCGAAATGTTTGTGAGCAACTCTATAATGCCGCTGAAACCAGTTTACCTATGTCTAAAACAGAAGAAGAAGAAAAGGAAGTAACGCATCCCAATCAATTAGCGGAATTTGAACAGAAATTAGATTATTTAGAGAATACCCTTGAAAATCTTTCAGAGGAATTAAAAGAAAATATGGATGATTTCACTGAAAGAATTAAGAATCTTGAGACTGAACGTGTGGCACGTTTAGAGAACGAATTAGAACAGCGAAAGGATGATATTGAAGAATCAATGCTTTCTGATTTATCAGATCGAATCAGTCAACTTGAAGAATTAACCGTTAGTTCAAAAGGCGATGAGCGAGTGCCATCAATTTTAACTGCCCTTGAAGCATTAGAATCAAAAATATCTCAAATCGAAGGGCAAGCAGTAACACAACAAACTGAATCTGAAGAAAGCCCATCATCTATTCAAGGATTAAAAGCAGAAATTGGTAAAATTGCCCAAGCTTTTGATTCCATAAATCAACGTTTAACAAATCTTGAGAAAAAGTTTGAAGAAGCTGTACATCAACAAGAGGAAGAAGAAAAACAACCGATTGAAGGTGCAGAGTTCTAAACATTTTTTCTCT
>JAYEJY010000031.1:0-5626 GCA_034660795.1 Promethearchaeati archaeon
AAGAAAGTCTACAAGACAGATGAACTACATTCGATGTTAGAGCTCTTACGGGAAGAAGAATAAGGAATTATTTCTCAAACTTAACAAATCTTCTCCTTTTTACTAAGAAATATAGGATGGGAGTACATATAAGAGAACAGTTTAAATTATAAAACGTATTTGTTATCTTAATGGCTTTCAGTAGCTATATTAATAATACTAAAAAAACTAATTAGAATTATAATCAATGTGTGGATTAGATTATGCCTCGTTCAAATCGGTCTGATAAAAGCTCTTACAGCAAAAGCAACAAGAATACTCAAAGATCAAATTCTCAAAAATATGACAATCACGGAAGACATCCTCAAAGAAAATATGAAGAATATGCCTGGTCTTTAGCTTATTTACCAGAAGGCAGTCCTACAGATCCCCAACCCTTTCGAGAAAGAGAGCCTGTAGTTCAATCCATAGGTGAGAGTTGGTTCACTCTCTTAGAATTAATTCCAAGAAAAGGAGTTTCAATTGAACCTATTACTCGGTTAGGTATTGGGAAGGATAATCGTGATGTAATTCATAAAATTAAGAGACGGATAGGTTATTCTGATTTATCTCCAACCTCAGAGAAAAATCTGGAAGATTGCATTACCAAGATAATTGAGGAAAATGAATTCCGGTTTGTAAATTGGTTTAATAAAGCATCCCTTGTAACTTCCCGAATGCATTCCTTTAAATTGTTACCTGGCATCGGGACCACTCATCTAGAAAACTTATTAGATGAACGAAATAAAGTTCAGTTTACCTCTTTTGAAGATATTGAAAATAGAACAAAGGTTTCAGATGCTAAGAAATTAATTGTAGGACGGGTCTTAAAAGAGTTAACTAATCCTGACGAAAAATATCGATTATTTACTCGAAGACCTTAAGTTATTTTTTTATCTAAAAGGAAATTTAGAACAGTAATTAATTGGGGGAAAGTATATTTTTTTGGTAGTTTTAAATACGTCGTTGATAAATGTGAATGGTTTTCTAATGAAAAACGGGGCTTAAGCTGCCTTGGGTTATTGAAAGGTAAGAGAAATGGAAAAATTACAGGTAATGATGATGAAGTGGAATCATAAAAGTACTCTTCAAATTTCTTTAAAGTTGAGGGAAAATACTTATGGTTACTTTTTTTGAAAGCTGTTGCAAAAGAATCTTGAAAATAAAGAATTTTTGGAGAAGCTGGTAATTCAGCAATGATATCAGTAAAAGGAGTATGGGTACAAGAAATAAAAAGACCCGGATTCGCACTGAATGGTTTTGAGGGGGGATTCAAGGATTGCGTACACTTATCAGCAAGCACTCGTTGTGCTTTTAAAACAAGAGATGCGAAACTTCGAGCTTGAGGACCTAAATACCGTATTGAATTTGTGGTAAAATATAGTAAATGAGGAGTTGGGTTAGTTGTATATACATAAACTCCTATATTTTCACGAAGAGCATGAGATAGAAAAACTGCATTTGTAACCGCAGTTGCTAATTCTCCAATTATAGCTCTTTGTTGAGCAGAAGGATCGTTTAAATCCTTTTTAGAATAAGAAAGTGATGGTACTTGAAAAAAGAAAAGTCTGTTTAATGACATACTAGTTGACCTTAAAGCTATTTGGGTTTACCGCGAGGAATCTTCTTTGAGCCTTGCATTCCTTGTAAAGAAGCTAAATCTTTCATATTAGGCATTTTTCCGCCACGACGTCCAAGTCCCTTCTTCATATTTTTCATCATTTTTTTCATTTGATTAAATTGATTAATAAGTTGTTTTACTTCCTGTTGTTGTACTCCAGCTCCACGAGCAATGCGTTGAATTCGAGAGCTTTTAATTATGGAAGGATCATCAAGTTCTTCACCTGTCATTGATTCCATCATACACATAAATTTCTTCATGTTTTCTTCAGATGCAGCTTCAAATCCTTGGGGTAAGCCTTGTGAAAAACCAGGTAAGAAGGATAGAAGTTTACTTATCGAACCCATTTTTCCAATATTCTCTAATTGTGAATACATATCTCGTAAAGTAAATTTACCGGTCATGAAAGCTTTGGCCATCTCTTCATCAGGTGCAATTTCTGCAGCTTTAACACTCTCAATAAGTGCATCAATATCACCCATATTAAGTAAACGACCTACAAAACCCGTTGGATCAAATCTCTCCAAGTCGCCAACTTTTTCACCAACACCAATAAATTTGATAGGAGCACCTGTAGCAGCACAAGCACTTAAAGCTCCACCACCTTTGGCAGAACCATCTAATTTAGTAACGATAATACTCCCAATATCTGTGGCAGTATCAAAAGCTACAGCTTGATCATAGGCTTGCTGACCCAAAGTGCCATCAATAACTAAAATAATCTCTTCAGGCTCAATTTTGCTTGCTATTTTCGACATTTGCTTGAGCATGCCCTTTTCTTCTTTATGTCGTCCAGCAGTATCAATGAGAATTACTTCGTGGCTTTTTTGGAATTTCTTAATTCCTACTCTAGCTAATTTCACAGCATTATTCTCATCCGGATCTCCATACACTGGAACATGAATTTGTTCACCGAGTTGGGATAATTGTTCATACGCCCCAGGTCGATCAGTATCAGCACAAACCAATGCAGGTTTCATTCCACGTTTATTCAACCAATGTCCTAACTTCCCAACAACAGTAGTTTTACCTGAACCTTGGATGCCCACGAATAAAAGGACATTAACTTCTCCAGCAGTGATATTCAATTTCCTTGATTTTTTGCCTAAAACTTTGACTAATTCATCATGAACAATTTTTACTATATGCTTTTGTCTTGGAATTCCTGGAGGTAATTCTTCATTTAAGGCCCGATCTTCAACACGTTCTGCTAGCTCTAAAGCAATCTCAAGTTTTACATCTGCTTCAAGTAATGCTTTGAGTAAGTCATTTTTAAGTTCGCGAATAAGGTCTGCATCGACAGCACCTCTGCCAACTAATTTCTTTATTGCATCGGTGATAGATGAACCTAGTTTTCTTAATACCAATATTTTCACCTACAGTGGTTTATCGTTTAATAAAAATTGATAAAAACGATAATATTAAACGGTTTAGTTATTTTCTAGCTTGTTTTTGATAGATAACATACAAAAAGCTTCGCTTTTTTATGAACTTATCACTCAGAAATAAAAAAAGAAATGTTATTAAGGAGTAACATTAGGAGAATAAAAAATTACATCGCTTCATTTTAGATTACACTCTCTTTAATTGGTGCTATATTTTAAAATATCTGCTTTTTAGAAAATTGTTTAGGAAAAAAACTAATTAATAATGGAAAGATTAAAATAAACGAAAAAATTGGTTTGAGCAACAGCAAACGAGACTGAAGGGAAAATTAAAAAACATCCCACTCGTGCTAAAAATGCTGAGATGCATTTATTCTCTACGAATACAACGATTTAATGTGAAACGTTTAATTAGCTTTAAGTCTAATATTTGAGGAATAAAAAAGAGAATAAAAAATCAAAAATATTTTGGAGATAAAAAAAATTGTACATGGTCGCTTCTGTTCGTGATACTATTCGTGTTGTACCCGAACGATTTGGTGAAGATTTAGAGCAAGTTGCCCTAGAAATTTGCCGCGAGACTTTCGAAGGAACTATTAGTAAGGAACTTGGATTGACTGTGGTCGTTATAAGTATCGATAATATTGGTGCTGGACGTTTAATACCCGGCGATGGTGCTGCTTTTTATGATGTAACATTTACAACTTTAAATTATCTACCGGAACAACATGAATTTGTTGTGGGCGATGTTGTTGAAGTCACTGATTTTGGTGTTTTCTTACGACTTGGTTGTGTTGATGCTTTATGCCACGTTTCACAAGTTTCAGATGACTTCTTCTCTTACAGTGCAAAACAAGGATCTTTATTGGGTCGGGAAAGTGGTCGTTCGATTACTGTCGGAGATCGTGTACGCGCCAGAATAATTGCAGTTACCATAGGAAAATCGCAAATTAGAGTTGGTGTAACAATGCGCCAAGCAGGTTTAGGTGTTGAACGTTGGGTAGAGGAATGGCGAAAAGAAAATGAAGATAATAAAAGTAAGAAAAAGAAATCCTCTAAAAGCTCCAGTAAAAAAAAGAAGTGATAAAAAAAAGCAATAGAATTAGAAATGTGATGAATTATGCCAAAAGCATGTAAAACTTGTCATAGAATTATCGAAGAGGGCAGTCAATGCCCTAATTGTAAAACTCACAATTTTTCCACAGATTATTCTGGTGAAGTATATATAATTAATCCAGAAGAATCAGCTATTGCAAAAAAATTGAATATAAAGAAACCTGGACTCTATGCTTTACGAGTACGATGAAATCATTGGTTGTTTCCTTTTCTTTTCAGTCTTTAATTAATCTCTTGGAAATAAATATGAAATAAGAATTTTAATTAAAAAAACCTTTAGAACACTGTAAACACTTTTCTTTCAGGTGAAATTGTATGCCCAATAAATTATCTGTAACTCTTGAACCTCGGAATTTAATTTTACCTGAAGAGCTTCGTTCTGAATTGAAGAAACCAATTGGCGAATTGTTAGAAAAGAATCCAACTAAACAACTTTTATCCCGAATTAATCGGACGAATCCACCTCTTACGGTCTTTGTTGGTGACTATTGTACACTAGAAGCCTTGAAACAAGGATATATCCCTAATATCTCGATTATTGATGGTAAAAATTTACGTGAACCATTCCGAAAAATCACAATTCCAGACACAAAAATAATAAAGCTGAAGAATCCCGCTGGTGAAATAAGAAAAAAAGCTTGGTTAAAATTACGTAAGGTAATTGCTATATTTACCCAAAAAAAATCCGGATCTAATAAAACTGAACCTCAAAATGTAGTTGTGAAAACAGCTGGAGAAGAAGATTTGTTAGTACTTCCGGTTGTTGTTGATGCTCCTTTGGAAACATTGATTGTATATGGTCAACCTCATAAAGGAGTAGTCATAATAAAAGTAACATTAAACATAAAATTAAAATGCAAAAAGATTATCGAACGAATGAGGAAGGTCAAATAACATGAATATAAAAATTATTGAAAAGAAAAATAATAAGCTCTTAAATCGTACAGAAGTATCTTTTACGATTGATTCATATGAAAGTACGCCTAAAAGATTAGAGGTCAAAAATAAGCTTTCAGCATTAGTAAATAGTGATGAATCTTTAATAATAATAAATCGAATTGATCAAGAAACCGGCATGCGAAAAAGCAAAGGAATAGCACACGTATACAAAACAAGAGAAGAATTAGAGAGTGTAGAACCCAAATATCTAATTAATCGTAACACTCCTCCAAAGACAGAAAGCAAGTCATAAAAATTTATATGTGGTGATAAAAAATGGCAGATGAAAAAAATCAAGAAGTATGGAAATATTACAAAGTCAGTAGTTCTGGGTTAAAACGTCAAAGAAAAGAATGTCCACGTTGTCGCGGTTCTTTTTTGGCTGAACATAAAGATCGACGTACTTGTGGAAAATGTGGATATACTGAATTTAAAACAAAAAAGAAATAAAAAATGAATTTCTAAGAGTATTTTTTATTAAACTTCAAAGATATTTACAATTTTAGAATCTAATATTATTCTTCCTCATTCCTATAAATAATTTTAA
>JAYEJY010000032.1:0-5610 GCA_034660795.1 Promethearchaeati archaeon
CAATCAAGATTCTTTTTTGCGAAATTTCTGGCGTTTTTACCGAAAATTTTTCTTTTTTGTGAATTATTTAGTAATTCTACTATTTTCTCAGCTAACAATGTAGGATTTTTTGGTGGTATAATATATCCACAATCTTTCGACATAATTTCTTTTATCCAAGAGATATCAGTAGCTATAACAGGTTTACCCATTGAAAGATATTCGTAAATTTTTAAAGGAGAAAAACCATAACTCCATCTTTTTCCACCTTCAGAAAAAGGAGCAATAAAAACGTTACATAAATTAAGAAAGGCAGGCATTAAGGAATGATCTTGTTGCCCAGTAATAATCATCTGATTTTTTAATTTTGTAGATTCGATCTTTTTCTGGAGTTTAGTGAGATGTTCTCTTCTTGTTTTGTTAGAACTTAAACCACCTATTATGAGAAATTTTGTATCTGGCTTATTTTTAATGACAATATTAGCGGCATCAATATACGTTTCTACCCCTTGCCAAGGGGCTACTTCACCCATAAAACCTATGATAGGCCCTGAAAAATTTTTTAATTGGGGAAATTTTTCAAAGATTTTTTTTGTGTTTATATTTTCAGGACTAAAAAAATCAGTATTCACACCGTTCCTAATAGTTTTGATTTTCGAATTAGCTATATTGAATACTTTCGATACTGTTTCACCTAAATCATCCGATACAGGTAAAAGGATATCTCCTCTTTTTAAAAAAATTGCAAGCCATAATAAATTAGTTGCAGTAAAGAATTGTGATCTAACAAACGGATTTGTTTCTCCATAAATTCTTTGATAGGATTCTAACCAAAATTCGTCTAATTGTATTCCTACTATTTTATTACAAATCTTCCCTCCTAATGTTCCACCTCCACCTAATAAATAAGCTCGATCATGAACTACATCAATCTGAAATTTCCGGCAGATTTCAATGGTTTTTTTAAAGGCTTGTAGTGTGTAATATGGAATCCCTAAATGTTTTCTATTACTAGCTGAAATATCATGAAAATGTATTCCTTCATAAAAACCTTCTCCTGTAGGAATTTGTTTTTTATTTACTTGACATAAAAGATGTACATCGATTCCTTGTTCAACTAATGCTTGTGATAATGAGTATTGATGTATAGCCCCTCCCCGATTTCCGGGTATTTGTAAATGAGGGGCGACATTAAGTAGCTTCATTCACAGTTTTCATCCTGTGTTTCTTTTGATTTTATATCACAACTATACTCATTATTTAAATTATCTTTTTGGGACGGAAATTTTTAATTAATAAAAAATTCGGTTAGCTAGAAAACATCTCCATATTACAACCCCTTATTTTGTTGAATTTAAGTAAATACTAGTGTTCACTAAATTCAACTTTAATTAATGAACTGCCCAATCTTGAGAAGTTTACTTATCCAATAAACTTTGCCACTGAAACTAAAAGAGCGTGAGAAGAGAATTGGCCTATCATGAAAAAAAGTATAAATGTATGAAATGTGGTCGTGTAAAAAAAACTCTCTACTATTGTGATGATTGTGGTGGAATTATTTGTAATGACTGCATTATAACTAAAACTTCCGAATGTTCCTATTGTAGAGACTGTGGTCACTTTACAACGGGAAATAAATGTGAAAAATGTGGGAAAACAAATGACCTTACAACAGCTAAAAAAATTATTAGAAAATGTCCGCGGTGTTCCTCGATAAAAATAAAATATTTATCTGAGAAAATTAGTGATTTGCCTGAAGACTACAAGGCCACGATTGATCAATTAAATGATAGTTTAGTAATAATAAAAGATTTTGCTGATAGTTATGCGGAAACAGTAAATAAGGCAAAAATTATCAGGCGCGAAAAATTCGGGCTATATCCGGATATTGAAACATCTTTAATACGTATACAAAATAACTTTTATGATATTTCCAGTCGTTCTTCTGAATTACTTGAACAAATAGGTAAAAGAATTACCAAGGATGCTAGAAATCTAACTTTTCAACAAAACATGCCTTTAGAAAATTTACGAAAAACGGATAGAACAATCAAAAATATTCAAACCCATATTCAGAGTTATCTAAATCTGATAAAAGATTATCTTAAAAATTCACAAAATGAATTAAATGATGCTTCCTCACATCTTAAGGAATTAGATAATTATTCCAAAATTTTTGATCAAATTTCTAAAAAATTTAAACCTAAATCAGATGAATTAAAAATAGCTGTTATACCATCTGTAAGGATTAACTTTCCTGATAGTCTCTTTACAAAAAAAGGAACTATTATTATTACTAACAAAACCTTCTATTTTATACAAAAGCGATTTTTTGGTTTTCGAAAAGAGATAAAAGCAATTCCTCTAATGGATATTATTGATGTAGATACAAAATCCTCCCGATTTTTCAAGTCTAAATTATATATTAATTTACCAAATGGCAAAAAAATTACTCTTAAATGCACAGATACGGAATTAGAAAAATTACATTTCTTATTTGGGGTTGTTTTCCATAATAATGAAGGATATGTTATTTCTGATCCTTATTTACTTGAGGAATTACAAACAACATTAAATTATTCAAACTTTAAATCAAAATTAGAAAAACATTTAGCTGATTTAAAAGAAATACCCTATCGGGCTCCTTCTTATTCCCCGAAGGAAATTGCTAATATGCCAATAGCCAGGTCATTAAAAAGAGGAAACCAGAAAATAAAGAAACTTCAAATAGAATTACGGGCCTTAAAAAATACAAAACGCCAACTGGATAAGTCTTTTAATGATCGGAGTATAACTCCTGAAGTATATTTTCCACGATTAGAACGTATAAATGAAAAAATTTACTCGCTGGAACAACAAATTATTGAAGCTAAAAAATATTTTAAACAATGGTTTGACGACCGTAGGAACGAAAGAGCTTATGATGACCATGATTATTTCTCCTTAGATCAGAGATAATATTTGAATGATGGATAGATTCTTTAAATAGAGTAAAGGTGAGATTTACATCAACCGTTAGTTTTAATTTCAAGAACTAATACTTTTTAACGTAGAAAAACATATAATTTCCCTAGAATAATGACTACAAAGAGGCTCAAAAATTGCGTAAGGACAGCCAAGGGCGAATCCATTTAAAAATCGTCTTTTATGGACCATCACTAAGTGGGAAAACAACAGGCTTGCGATGGTTATATGATCAAGTAGAAGGGCTAACAAAAGGTGGATTCACATCTATTGCAGATCCAACTGGCAGAACATTGTATTTTGATTTCACACCATTCTCAGCATCCGGAAGAGTTATCTTAGATGCTTATACGGTTGCAGGTCAGAGTCGTCATAAGAGTCAGAGAAAAGTAATTCTTAGGGGTGTAGATGGTATTATCTTGGTTCTTGATTCAACACCTGAAATGCAACAATATAATAAAGAATCTGTTGAAGAATTAAGGGATTTTCTTGGGGATAAATTTGGTACAGAAGTACCAATTGTTATTACACTTAACAAACGGGATATTCCTAATGCCTTAGGTCGAGCTGAAATAATGGCTGATTTAGATTTAGATGGTTATCCTGTCTATGAAACTATAGCTACAAAAGGCATTGGTATAAAAAGAGCATTCCAATCAATAGCCAGAGAAATTCTATTAAAACAATTATATGGTGAATAATTCTTATCGACTGATTTCTTTTCTTTTGTAAGAGTATTAAAGTTTCTTAGATTATAAAGCACTAGTTTTTTATCTTTTCTAAGAGATATTCAAATAGTAAGAGCTATGATATTACTAAGTTTTTCAACTTAAGATAGCCAAATACTATACAATATTAACGTTTAATACGTTAAATTTAGCTTATTATTTATTTAAGGTGATGAATGTAAAATGAAAGTTTCAATAGGAGATAAAGCACCTGATTTCTGTTTATCAGATAAAGATGACCAAAAGATTTGTTTAAAAGACAATCTTGGAAAATGGCTTATACTTTATTTTTATCCTAAGGATAATTCTAAAAGTTGTACAAGAGAAGCTATTGATTTTACCAGTAATTTAGACGATTTTCACAAAATGAATTCGATTGTTTTTGGTATCAGCCCCGATTCAATAAAAAGTCACCAAAAATTTGCTGATAAACATGATTTAAAAGTTCATTTGCTCAGTGATGAAGATAAAAAACTTCTTAAAGAATATGGGGTATGGCAAAAAAAATCAATGTTTGGTCGGGAATTCATGGGCGTTGTTAGAAGTACTGTTCTCATTAATCCTGAAGGGAAAATAGCTGAAATCTGGGAAAATGTTAGAGTACCAAATCATGTTAAAAATGTTAAGACACGATTAAAAGAATTACAAAAATGATTTCCTTTTTTTCATAAACGTCGGGTTTTGTTTAAAGATGACTGATAAAACAGACAATGAAGATTCCTCATATAATCATTTGAAAAATGAGAAAAGTCCTTACCTTCTGCAACATGCTGATAATCCGGTTAATTGGTATCCGTGGTCTGAGGAAGCCTTTCAAAAAGCAAAAAAGGAGGATAAACCAATTTTCCTTTCTATTGGTTATTCTACTTGTCATTGGTGTCATGTAATGGCTCATGAATCTTTTGAAGACGAAGAAATTGCTAAATTATTAAATGAAACATTTGTATGCATTAAAGTTGATCGTGAAGAAAGACCGGATATTGATAATCTTTATATGAAAATTTGTACTATGTTAACCGGACGTGGTGGTTGGCCATTAACAATTATTCTTGATACTCAAAAAAGACCTTTTTTTGCAGGAACTTATTTTCCAAAAGAAAGCCGATATGGTGTTATAGGATTGAAGCATCTGATTTATCGTATACGTGATTATTGGGAAAACCGCCGATCTGAATTAGAAACATCTGCAAAAGAAATAATTACGGAACTTCAAAATTATCATGAAAAAAGTACTAAAGGATCCGCCGGTTTAGATAAAACTATTTTAAAGCAAGCTTTCAACAATATTGAACATTCTTTTGATAATATTCATGGTGGTTTTTCAGTAGCACCAAAATTCCCTTCTCCTCATAAAATGTATTTTTTATTAAGATATTGGCAGAGAACAAATAATCAAAAAGCTCTAGAGATGGTAGAAAAAACATTGACAAAAATGAGATTAGGAGGCATTTATGATCAGCTAGGTTTCGGTTTTCATAGATATTCAACAGATAGGCAATGGAAAGTGCCCCACTTTGAGAAGATGTTATATGATCAAGCGTTACTTATTTTTCTTTATACGGAGGCATATCAAGCAACTAATAAAGTACTATATCAACAGACGGTTGTTGAAATTATATCCTACCTTCAGACTACTCTTTTAGATAAGCAAGGTGGTTTTTATTCAGCTCAAGATGCAGATAGTGAAGGTGAAGAAGGAAAATATTACACTTGGACTAATAAAGAACTTAAGGATATTCTTACAAAAAAAGAATATTCATTTATTGCTTCGATATTTACTATTATTGATTCGGGAAATTTTGTTGATCAAGCTAGCGGTGAAAAAACAGGTCGCAATATTTTATACCTATCTCAGAGTTTCGCTGATTTAAGTGAACAGTTTAATTTAACTAAAACAGCTTTTTTAAGAAAATTTACTGAAATCCGTCAAAAATTGTTA
>JAYEJY010000033.1:0-26296 GCA_034660795.1 Promethearchaeati archaeon
AATCATAACATTTAAATATTTATTCAAATAACAATTTGAATGTTAACAGTTTAGTGAGTAATTATCTAAATTGTGAATAAAAATACAACGTGAGGTAAAAACATGTCTTGGAAAAGACGTAAAGATGATGATGACGATAGATATCGGAAATGGAAAGAAATGTTTCCTTGGCTACCTTCGGATTTTTTCGAAAGTAGTGGATTCTTTGAAGATGATTTCCTACAAAATATGATGGAGGAAATCGAACGAATGATGAAAAGTTTAAACACTTCAGATATGGACACTTTCAGAAAAAACATGGGTCCTATGGTCTGGGGTTGGAATATGACTATCGGGCCAGATGGAAAACCAAGTTTTAAAGAATTTGGAAATGTAAAACCATCTGTTCGAGGGAAACCTTTAGCATCCAAAGATCGAGAACCTTTAGTGGATGTTTTTATCGATGATAAAAAGGTCCGTATAATAGCAGAATTACCTGGTGTCTCAAAAGATGACATCAATGTAAAAGCTACCGAATCAAAGATAAAGGTTTATGCTAAAAGTGGCGAACGAGCCTATTCCACAGAACGAGATCTATCTGTGAAGGTTAAACCTAAAACAGCTTCAGCTGTATATAAGAACGGCATTCTAGAAATCACTCTTGATAGAAAAGAGCCGGCAAAAGCTGAAGAAGGTTTTGAGGTTAAGATTGAATAATCTCTTTTTTTACCTTTTTTAATCCTTTTTAAAAAGGAGGCAGATAAATTATGAGTAAAAGTAAAGATAATGGAAAATCTAATGGTTATGTAACTTTACGCGTGTCCGATTCTCAATATCGTGATGTTGGGAAGGGCTTAGCTCGTATTGAACATGGGGTAATGAATAAATTAAATCTAACTGCGGGAGATATTGTGGAGATTGTTGGGAAAAACACCACAGCTGCCAAAGTATGGCCTGGTTATCCGGAAGATGAAGGTAAAGGGCTTATTAGAATTGATGGGACAATTCGCAATAATGCTGGCGTTCGTTTAGATGATGTTGTAAAAATTCGGAAAATTGACCCCCCTCGAGGGACAAAAATAATTGTTGCTCCCACACAACCAATAAGAGGGAAATTACAAGGGCGATTTCTATTACAAATCCTAAATGGTCGACCAGTCACAATTGGCGATCAAATTCGCATTCAAATTCTGGGTGGCAATCAAATAGTGTTCAAAGTTGCCCGAGTTGCTCCACGAACAATTGATACTGTAGTTGTTTCTGACAAAACAGAAATAGATTTACGATCAACACCAATGACAATCGATGAGAAAATTCCGCGAATTACCTATGAAGATATTGGTGGTCTTGATGACGTTATCCAAAAATTACGTGAAATGATTGAGTTACCCTTAAGGTATCCGGAGATTTTCGAGAAACTAGGCGTAGAAGCACCTAAAGGTTTACTTCTCTACGGCCCTCCGGGGACGGGAAAAACAATGCTTGCAAAAGCAGTCGCTAATGAAACAGATGCACACTTTATTCATTTAAGTGGACCTGAAATCATGTCCAAATTTTATGGAGAAAGTGAAGCTAATCTTCGTGAACTTTTTAAAGAAGCAGAGCAAAATGCTCCATCAATTATTTTCATAGATGAAATTGATGCTATCGCTCCTAAACGCTCAGAAGTAAGTGGCGAAGTAGAACGACGTGTTGTTGCCCAATTATTAGCATTAATGGATGGCCTTGAAAGCCGTGGTGAAGTTGTAGTAATTGCTGCAACTAACCGACAAAATGCTATTGATCCTGCCCTTCGACGTGGAGGACGATTCGATCGTGAGATTGAAATCGGTGTTCCAGATAGTCAAGGACGACTAGATATCCTCCATATCCACAGTCGTGGAATGCCTCTAGATGAAGATGTCGATCTTGAAACAATAGCAACTGCAACACATGGCTATGTTGGAGCAGATATTGCCACTCTCGTAAAAGAATCAGCAATGAGTGCATTACGAAAAATTTTACCAAAAATTGATTGGCAAGAAGAAACAGTTCCACCTGATGTCTTACAAGAGATTGAAGTTACTCAAGAAGACTTTGAAAATGCTATGCGAATGGTTGAACCATCTGCGATGCGTGAAGTCTTTGTCGAGAACCCAAATGTAAAATGGACAGATATTGGTGGTCTTGAAGATGCTATTCAATCATTGAAAGAAGCAGTTGAATGGCCAATTTCTTATCCATCAGTTTATGAAGCAGCGGGTATCACAGCGCCTAAAGGCATATTGATTTACGGTCCACCTGGAACAGGTAAGACTTTACTCGCCAAAGCAGTGGCGACAGAAAGTGAAGCTAACTTCATTAGTATTAAAGGTCCTGAAGTGATGAGTAAATGGGTTGGTGAGTCTGAGAAAGCAATTCGTGATGTTTTCAGAAAAGCACGACAAGCAGCTCCTTGTATCATCTTTATGGATGAAGTGGATAGTATTACACCACGACGTGGTGGTATGACTGACACAAATGTCACCCAACGTGTTGTAAGTCAATTATTAACAGAAATTGATGGCTTGGCAAAACTTCGTGATGTTGTTGTGATTATGGCATCAAACCGTCCTGATATTATTGATTCAGCGATATTACGTCCTGGTAGAACAGATCGCTATATACACATTGATATTCCTGACAGGGATGCCAGAGAAGAAATATTCAAAATACATACCCGTGCTATGCCATTAGCGGATGATGTCGATCTTTCAACTCTTGCGAATTTAACTGATGGCTATACTGGTGCGGACATAGAAGTAATTACTAAAGAAGCAGGCTTAACTGCTGTTAGAGAATTCATACGAAAGAATCCTGACAAAAAAGAAGCAATGGAGAAATTAAAACAACAAAAATTCAAAATTACGCAAAAAATGTTCAGAGATGCCATTGAGAAAATACACAAAGGTTCTGCAGAGGATTTAAACAAGTATCGAAACTTAAGTAAGAAATTTGATGAAGGACAGATTACCTCCTTCACATAATTTTCTTTTTAACATAAAAACAAAAGTATTAAGGAGGAAAAAAAGTCAAGATATTTTGAAACTCTAATCACGGTGAATAACTATGCCCGACCCTAATCAAATCTTTAAAGCTTTGAAAAATGAAACTCGACGAAAAATACTCGAAATGCTAGCTTCTGAACCTATGTACCTTACTCAACTTTCTGGAAGTTTAGGTATAGGTCAACAAGCAATATTCCGTCATTTAAAAATGCTTGAGGAGGTCGGTTTATTAGAGTCAGATTTCAAAGATGTAGGTCAAGGAGCACCTCGACGTTATTATCAAATAGCTCGGCAAGTTCGTGTAGAGGTTCAAATCGCACCTCAGATGTTTGATGTTGGATTATTTGATGTACCAAAAATTGAAATTACTCCTCCCAAAGAATATCCTAAACTAAAAGATATAGTAGAAACTTGCAACAACCTAGAAAGTGACCCTAATTCCAAAGAAAAATTACATAAATATAGTATTTTACTAAAGAAAATTGGTAATGAACTAGATCAAATAAATAAAGCAAAAGCTATTGCAGAAGCAACCTATTCAAATATACGACTTAATATCCGGAAAATTACATACGCCCTCACGCCTGAACGCATTGCACGGCGTATTATTCAGACATTAGCTTCCCGTGGAAATACACTTAACATTGATGATTTAGCGCTTATTCTTAATTTATCAAAAGAAACAATTATTGAAAACTTGGAAAAATTAGCTAATTCGGGTATCGTTCGAGTTTCTGATGATAAAGTTATTCTTTTATAATTTCTTTTTTTTTATCAATTATTTGCTTGTAAGAGCGAATTATTTTTAAGTTTCTTTATCCTTATTCGCTCAAGTGATAATTTTGTCCTTTGCAAATATTTGGCCCTTTTTTGTATCGGCTATCATTGGCTATTTAATTGGTGGTATACCAACAGCTTATATTATTACAAAAACAGTTACTGGTATTGCCCCTCAAAATTTTGGATCTGGTTCTGTTAGTACAAGAAACACTATAAGAGCTACAGGTCTTTTCCCCGGGGGAACAATTACTTTTTCTGTTGATTCAATCAAAGGGATGTTTGCAGTCGCGATAGTTGAATATGCTATTGCTCCTTTTGCAGAGGATCCCGCAATATTCACAGAATATTATGTTATTGTCTGTGCATTTATGGCGGTAATTGCTCATTGTTGGATGCCCTATCTTAGTTTCCAAGGTGGCAAGGGGTTAGGTACCTATGTAGGATTATTGTTCTACTTTTATTGGCCAGCTGCTTTTTACTGGATATTCATGTTATTTTTATTGATTAAGCTTTCAGGGTTTTCTGGCATTGGTGCTTGCTGGTCAGCAATAACGGTTCCCCCATTTTTCTATCTTATAGATGTAATCACAACAAAATTATCTATGACTACTTTACCAATTGCCTTTTGGCCCCATACCTATTTCAATGATGGATTATTTGGCTGGTCCTTTATTCTTCTCTATGCAGTTGGAATGTGGATAATCTTAGTCTTAAGACATATCCCCGAATTCCGTAAAATAAAGCGTGGAGATGCCCAAGCTTGGAAAAGCTTGAAAACCGATGAAATGTTAAAATAATTCTCATTTTTATCCTTTTTTCAACATACTGCTTTGCCTTCTAAGAGTAATATTTATGTTCTTTAGATTTCATTTACTACTCAAAAACCCAAAAACCTCATGAAGTGAACCAAAAATGACCAATAAGAATCAATATGGAAAGCAACGAAAATATCGACGAGTGATTTTCTTCTCTATTCTAACTTTTGGTCTTTATTACTTGTTTTATCAATGGTGGTTATTTCGTGATTTGCAAGAACATTTCTTAACAACATATGAGGAAGAAACAGAAGCTATCCCAACACGAAATAATCCGACTACGATGCTTATTTTTTTAATCTTCTTCCCTTTCTATCCAATTTATCTAAAATATGAATTATTGCATCGACATATCCTTACCTCATCTGTTCCTACAGAAACTAATTGCCCAACAGCACTTGATGCTTTTTTGTCTATCGTTTTGCTATGTTTTTGTACGTTTGGTATTGTTCCGATAATTTATGAATATCGTTGGCAACAAGCATTTAATGAACACATAAGTGCTCATAGAAAACTCTCAGAGGCGTAGGTAATTTTTGTTGTAAATAGGTTTTCTCGAAAAAAATAATAAAAGATATGCGTTGTCAAAATGTACTACAAACTCTATCAGAATTATATTTAAAAGGTTGTTTTAATGTCGATAGAAAAAATAGTTGATACATATTCTGAATGTTTTGAAATGTGGTTTTCTAGAATTTTAATAACAGCTTCTAAGAAGGCATTGGCCTACACCGCAGCTCAAAACACGGTTGGATTTGCCACAAGTATAATTATGTGTCCTGCAGAAGCTGGTATGGAACAATTTTTACCTTCACACAAAACTCCAGATCAACGTCCAGGCTATATAATTCAAATATGGGCTCGTTCGCAAAAGAAACTCCATGAACAAGTTCTTACTCGAATTTCTCAATGCGCATTAACAACAGCCACCACTAATATTTTTAATTATTCGACTTCCGGGAAAATAACTAAACCAATTGGTAAGCTTATCGCATATTATGGTGATGGCTATCAATCACAAGCCAAAAAATATGGTCGTACCGGGTGGTTAATCCCTGTTTTCGATGGTCAATGTTTTATTGAAAATGTTTTTTCCTACGATAAAGGAATAGCTGGTGGGCTCTTAATTTTGATAGGTAAAACTCAAAAAGATTTACTCCCAATAGTAGAAGATATAATCCATAGTATAAAACAATCTGCACTACCTATTATAACCCCCTTTCCTGGTGGTTTTTGTCGTGCTGGTTCCAAAATAGGCTCCACCTATTCATTTTTAAAGGAATCAACAAACCATCATTTTTGTCCTACGTTGAAGCAAAAGATTGACCAAACACTACTTCCACAACAAGCCAATTGTGCTTATGAAATAGTGATAAATGCAATATCAGAAGATACTTTACGAAGAGCAATGCGGATTGGCATAGAGACTGCATTAGAAAAGGAAAAGATCATTCAAATTACTTCAGCTAATTACAAGGGACAATTAGGGTCATATAAAATCCCTCTCAGACAATTAGTAACAGAGTAATACTTAATCATCCATAAAAAAGAACATGGAGAATAGAAATTGAAAACAAAACAACTTGACCATCTTGCAATAAATGACCGTGCGGTTAAGCTTTGTCAGGAAATGCTTGAAATTCATGATTTACTAAAAATAGCTGTTATCAAATCACCGTTAGGTCCAACAATTATTGACATGGGTGTAAAAACAAGAGGGAGCTTTCTAGCTGGAAAGTTTGCAACTCTTATAAGCATGGGTGGTTTAGCAAAAATTGCTTTTGATTGTCTAACTATTGATAAGTATACCCTTCCCAGTATATCAGTTTCAACAGATTATCCTGTGCAAGCAACACTTGGTTCGCAACTAGCAGGATGGAATATTACTAAAAATGGTTATACTGCAATGGTAAGTGGACCTGGACGCATCCTGGCTAAAAAACCACGTAAAATGCTAGAAAAATTGAATATTTCGGAAGAAAGTGAAAAAACAGTTTTCATTCTCGAGACTTCTACTCTTCCCCCACCATCTATTTTAAAATATCTTGCTAAGAAATGTGCGGTCCCTCTTGAAGGGCTTTATCTTTTAGTAATCCCTACAGCAAGCTTAGCAGGAGTTGTCCAAATAGCAGGTCGTTCTGTGGAAACAGCATTACATCAATTATATAATTTAGGAATGGATGTAACCACTATTATTTCAGGGCTGGGTATAACCCCAATTTCCCCTTATAAAAGTGGTGATTTCCTAACAATGATGGGACGAACAAATGATTTACTTATTTATGGTTCTGAGGTTCTTTTACAATTGGATTATCCAAATGACACAGAGCTTCAAGAATTGCTTTCCAATGCTATATCCAAATCATCTGACACCTATGGTTCATTATTTCATGAGTTGTTTAAAAAAGCAAAAGGAGATTTTTACAAACTTGATCCTAAATTATTTGCTCCTGCAAAATTAACCATTAATAATGTTTCTTCGGGAAAAATATTTTCAAAGGGAGAAAGAAATGATAAATTAATAGTAAAGAGTATTGAAAGATCTATTTAATAGCTGTCTAATCCTCGCTTACTTTACCCAAGCTTTTAAGTAGAATAAAAGAAATACTATCTTGAAAAATTTTGGATGAATAGCCTAAACATGACAGAATTTAAACAACCAAATCTTGATTTCCTCCCTATGACGATAAAAGAAGGTGAAGTCCGGAAGATTATTGAACAATCAGCCCCTTCAAAATGGGTGTTACTTGTTGCAATTGGTACCAAACCGGATTTCTATAAGCAAGCACCTCTTTTATATTGGGCAGATAAAAAAAATATACCGGTTATATGTGCTACAACAGGTCAACATTATGATGATTTGTTAGGATATGGTATTCAAGAATTTAAGATGAATCCTTTGATTGATTTAAAAATTAAAGGAGATCTTTTACAAAAATCAGTAGAAATCTTCTCTAAAGTTGGCGCTTTAGGGAAATGGCTGCGAAAGGAATATCCAAAAAGGACCTTTTTACCAATCCCTCATGGTGATACATTAACTGCAGCAATTGTCTCTTCTTCTTGGTTTCTGGCTACAAGATCAGGTGTTGGTCAAAACGAAGCTGGTATTAGAGGGATGAACCCTCTCTCTTTTCATGATCTTAATTTACTGAAAGAACCAATTGATGATGTGGCTGCTTTTATTCATAAGCAATGGGAGGGAGAATGGGAATTAAATAGAGCAGAACCATGGCCTGAACAATGGGACACTTTTGTTTCAGGTGCAGGGTCAGCGTATCTTTTTGCTTCTTGCCCCACTTGTAAGGAGAATTTATTACGTGAGGGCTATCCAGAAGAGTCTATTAGGGTAGTTGGTAACACAGTGGTAGATGCAATTGATCTTGTTCCTTCTTCAGAAACGACCGCTTTTGATGACTTCCCTGGCTTGGAAGAATATGATGACTGGATTCGGGTTGATGTTCATCGTCGAGGAAATCTTACAGAAAAACGTTTTAAAGCAATTGTTTCTGGGGTTATCACACTAGTAGAGAATGGCATTCCAATAACATGGTGTGAATTAACTGCTACAAAAAGAGCTCTTAAAGCATTTAATCTCCGCAAAAAGATTTTACAATTAGATGAGGAATATGACAATTTTATTTTCACTCCTCTCTGGAGAGAATATGGACAAGTTATTGACTTTTGGAAAAGCGGGAAATGTTTTGCTGAATTAACAGACTCTGGGAGTATTCAAGAAGAATTAAATGAAATTCAAGATGTTCTCTGCTTAACCCTTCGTTTCAATACTGATCGTCCCGAATCAGTTTTTGATGCTCATTCAAATGTTTTAGTCCCGCCTTCTTCAGAAGAAAATATTGTGAAGATTATTCAACATATAAGAAATGATACTGAGATAGTAAAAACCATGCGTTCAGCAAAGAAATTATATGGTGAGCGTGTTGGAGAAAAGATAATGGATTGGTTATTAGAAGAAATGAACCAACAGAAACGACCCTTCTCATGGGCACATGAACGCATTTATGGACAAGATCCTTCCGATAAGACGGTAGATTTCCTCTAATCTGTTACTACTCTTTTTTATTCTTTTTCAAAATTTTTTGGAACGTAATAAAATTCTCCAATCTCTCGCTGGGCTCGATCTAAGCGTGAATCTTTTTTATTTACTCTAGGTCTACCACTAACCTTATCTCGACGAAATGTGATATCCACTTCTCTTAGAAACTGATTCATACCTTTTCGTAAACCAACTGGTGCTTGTGTTTTTCCAATTTTACCGGGTTCTCCTTCAAAAACCATTAACCGATCACTCAAGTAATCGATAAACATTAAATCGTGATCTATAACAAAGGCAGGATTTTCACTTTGACGAACAATTCGTTGGATAACTTTTGCTACTACTAATCTAGTTTCGGAATCTAGGAACGCACTTGGTTCATCTAATAAATACATGTTACAAGATTGTGCTAAAGTTCCAGCAATTGCTACCTTTTGTAATTCCCCACCACTTAAATCAGCAATCTCTCGAGGTAAGATATCATTAATATTAAGAGGGCGTAAAATTTCAGAACGTGCCCAAGGGTCACTTAACAAATGCCTGTTAATTTGATAGAAAAATGCCTCAACAGTCCCGTCAAAATCAACTGTTATATACTGTGGTTTATGAGCGATTTTAATACCGGTGGTGTCTTCAGCGGTATTGTCATTCTCTTCATCTACTTGTGTAATAATTGTCTCCCCAGTCGTTGGAGGTTCATCGCCTGCTAAAATTTTAGCAAATGTTGTCTTGCCAATCCCATTAGGGCCAATAATGCCAATAACTTCGCCTTGATGCAATGTCCCACCATTTGTTTTAAAGGTAAAGCCATCATACTTTTTGGTAAATGCCCCATATTCCATAGCAATTTTCTGACTAGTAATTGCTTTTGTTGGCGTTGGTGTTTTACTAAAAGTAATCGAATAATCACGGAAACGCATATTTTCATCAGGGATAAAGCCATCAAGAAAAACATTAATCCCATCTCTCACCCCTTTGGGATGAGTGACAATCCCGTAACCTCCAGCGGAACCATAATACATGCTAATAAGATCACTGATAGCATCACAGACAGCTAAGTCATGTTCGACATTGATAACATATTTATCTTCATCAATAAGTGTTCGAATAGCCTTTGCAGCATTTAATCGCTCTTTCACATCCAAAAAACTAGACGGTTCATCAAAAAGATAGACATCAGCATCCTTGACAATGGTGGCAGCAATAGCAACGCGTTGTAATTCTCCACCACTAAGAACCTTCAAATCCCTTGACCAAAACTCCTCCAGATTCAATAATTGCTTCATGTCTTTGGCAATACCTTTCTCATCGACCTTTTTTATCAAATCTTTAACAGCGCCACTAGCATATTTCGGTAAATTGGCAATTTCTTGTGGTTTAATAGCTGTAATAAGATCATCATTTTGAATAGCTTCAAAATAATTTTGTAACTCGGAACCTTTAAAATGTTCAATAATACCGTCCCAGCTAGGGGCCTCATCCCATTGACCAAGATTAGGCTTAAGCTGCCCAGCAAGAATACGTAAAGAAGTGGTCTTGCCAGCACCATTTTGACCAATCAACCCAAGAACACGCTGCTTCTTGGGTTTAGGTAAACGGTAAAGCTTGAAACCATTACGACCATAACGGTGAACCAAATCAGTCTCTAATTCATCAGGCAAATTAATAATCTGAATAGCTTGACGAGGACATTTCTTAATACAAATACCACAACCAGTACAAAGAGCCTCAATAATCTTCGCTTTACCAGTCTCATCGTCCAAAGAAACACACTTTTCTTCAGAAGTGCGGTTAACAGGACAAAATTTAATGCATTCAAGAGAACATTTCTTAGTATTACATTTAGAAGGATCAACAATAGCAATTCGCATGTGTTTTTCTCCTATCAAGTTTTTTCTTGACTTTTTTCCGCCTATGTTCCAAGCCTGCTCGTTCCTCAAGTTGGATGGGCTCTCCGAGTCAGCATTGCTCATGGTCGGTGAACAGACGCATCTCAGCATCCCTAGCACTACTTTGAACATTAAGCTTCATTTGTAGTTGCCGATGATGAGATTATTTGAAAGTTTCCATTGTTATTTTTTAGTCTGCTGTTTTTCCAGTCATTTATCGCCAAATTGACCATTAATATTAGGTGGCTTCTTAATGGGTTTTTTCTCATAATTCATTACCTCTATTACTCGCTTGAGTTCTTTTGATTCATAGATGAACTGGTACAATTTAAAGGTTGATTGTTGCTGCTTTTCTCTCTCTTCTTTTAATTGCTCAAAGTTTATTTTATCATTCTAGGTATCATATCTAGCGTTTATGTTATCTGCTTTTTTTCTGGTTATCCACGATGCTAATCAGTCATGCTATTGAAGGTAGGGAAGTAAAGGATTATTCGTCAGTAGTTGATATTACTAATCATGTATTTACTTTGTTTAGTAAGGCGTATAAGAATTCCTTTTTTTCCTTCATTTATTGCCTTTTCTTTTCTTTCCGAAAAGTATTTATGTTATTTCGAAAGCTTTCCTCACATGAAATTTCTCGGTAGTGCAACAATTACTGGTAAAAACCAAATCACTATTCCTCGTAGAGTAATTGAAGAAATGGATTTAGAAGTTGGGGAAGCTCTAATCTTTTTACAAGATAAAGAGGGACATGTTTTTTTGACTACAGAAGTGGCTTTACCAGAATAAAAAGTGACTAGTAAGGATGAATAATTGAAACGTTACCTTCATTTCTATCCCAAAAAACATATTAATTTATTGTAATAATTCAGAAAATATAAGTAATGAAACAATAAGGTGAAAGAAATGAAGAATATTTTACTCGAATCAAAAGAAAAGAAATCACGCTCTGAGATAGTGGCCTTCCTAAAAGAACTTGCAGAAAAAATTGATAGTGGTACAGTAACATTTCTTCAAGGAGAAGAAAGTTTAGATTTAGAGATACCGGAGAAATTGACCCTTGAACTGGAAGTGCAAGAAAAAGAGAAAGAACACAAACCAAAAAAAATGCAAATAGAGATCGAATTGGAATGGTACTTAGGAGAAAAGAGTGAATCAATTGAGCTAGGTTAAAACAAAATTTGAAGAATATTATTCACTAAACCTCTGACAACTCTAATCCTTCCGCTGGTATAACAGGCTTCACCTTTTTCCCGGCATCTATGGGGTTTTTCGTGCTGCTAGTTATTATCCCTCTCATCAGAAGCTATCAGAAAAAAAGCAATAAGAATTAAACTCCCATTAATTTCTCTTTTCTTTTTTAATAGAAAACTACTAATAGGCTGTTAAGTGTTCAAAAATAAGATACAAAAGAAATGCCAGTAAAACACTTACACAAAACAATAAGTTACAAAATCAACAGTAATAAATGGTGGACCGGATGAGAGTGCTACTCATAGATAGGCTTCCCTACAAGCTTTAAATAATAAGAAGTCACTATTGATTTGGGGGAAGAGACAGTTCTTTTTCCTGAAAAACATTAGGAATGAAAGGAAATGAAATTTAACAAAAAATTATTTCTAAATTATCTCTTTTTTATACTTTTAGTTGTTTTATCCATAAGTGGCTTTGTTTCGGCGGATTTCTTAGATCCTGGTGGTGGTGGCGGTAGCAATGATACTACTCCTCCTTGTATCTATATCAATTCACCAACACAAGAAATTCTTGAAAATGATGAAACAGAAACAGTAACTATTGATGTATCCGCTACTGATGATACATGTGTTAATAAGATAAAGCTCTACATAGATAATTTCCATGTAACTACTGCTTATGGTTCATCTTGTACATACATATGGCATATTTCTGATTATGATGATGCATCAGGTCATTCTATAAGAGCTGTAGCTTATGATGGTTACGGAAATACTAAAACTAAAATAACATCACATTATATAAATTATAAGGAAGATATCGAACACTATTTCTGCAACAATGGCTATGGTGAACAGAAAGATGACTTTGACGATCGAATGGTTGGATGGTCTAGAATTGAACTTAACGATGCAATTTTCACAATGCAAATAAGAATACAGTCAATTAATGTTAGGGATGATTATACAAGAGCAAGCTTTTTTGATGTTATTACCATGTACACATATACAGGGGAACGTAAGGGTTATGATCTAGGTGATGAAGCTCCACTTTATGGTCCAGCTGGAACACTTAAAGAACTGAATTTTGAAATGGAAGAAATAAATTCCGACTTAAAAGATCATGTTTTGGGTAAGGTTTTTGATGAAAGAAATGATGACCGAGCATTTTATCCTGAATTCCAAACACCAGATAAAGCATCTGCAAGTGACACATTACAAACAGCTATATCGGATATGGTAACTATTGTAACCTCTGCATTTGATATAAGTAATATAGGCGGTTTTACTATTGGAAAAATAACAGACTGTTTTATAAACAAAATTAATATTGGTAAAGAGGATCCCTTTTCCACTGGTTATGAGGATGCTTCATCAGTAGAAATTAAATATCTTAACACCTGGCCTAATGATCAGCGACCAATTTATCCCGACAGTGATGATGATAACACATCTCCAGACGAAAACTATGCTTATGATGCTATCAGTAGACATAAAATAAAGTTACGTTATACATATGATTCCTCTCTAGTGGGAGAAACGATTGGATTAAAGATCCGTTTTAATGGAATATATAAAGCAAGACAAATTGATGATACTCCAACCATAACTAGCAACTGGATAACATATAAAATCCATCTCGATGACTAAAACCCAATGACAAATTGAAACACCCTAATGAGTGGTATAAATGCCTACTATAATAAATAATCAATACAAAACAGATTCAACTAGAAGAAATATAGGTGTTAAAAGTTTGAATATTTTTAGAAATAATTATTTTTCTCTATTATTCATCATTTTTTTACTTGTTTCTTCTATTAATTCTTCACTTTTAATAAGTAAAGGACAAAATTCTTCTCAACAGACTAAAGAAGGAAGTTTTCAAATAAATGACTATATTGAGACAGAATTTATTAGTACCTATCCTGAGAATTCGTGGGGGATGCGTTCAAATGGTTTTGCCCTGCGAGAGGATAATGTGTACACCATTATCGGTCAAAATCCCACGGTATTAGATGTCAGTAATAAGAGTAATCCCACCTTTGTCGCTGAGTATGAGGCTCCGGATGGACGCTTTAATGACCTTGTTCTCCAAGAAGATTTGCTGTATGTTGGATCTAATTACGGCCTTGAAATCATGAATATCAGTAATCTTAATAATATCAGGAAAATAGGCGAATTTGATACAGTAGATGCTGTTTATCAACTTATTATACAGAATGATCTTGTCTATTTAGCCGCTGGCTCAAATGGCATGATTATCCTCAATGTTAGTAACCCTGGCCAACCGCTGGAATTGGGTTGTTACGATAATAATGGTAATGTTTGGGGGGTCACTATTCGAGAGTCCATTGCCTTTGTTTGTGATGTGCAACAGTCGCTAGTGATAGTCAATATCTCTAATTTATCTAATCCTGTCGAAATCAGTCAATATGATGAACCTGAGTTTGAGCATGATCATTATGATGATTTACCCGCTTATACGGTGGCTGTCAATGGGTCGTATGCTTATGTCGCATGTAATTACTGGGGTCTTCAGATCTTTGATATTAATAACTTAAGTAATCCACTCAAGATGGGGATGTTCTATGGCGGTGAAGGTTTGCCTGGAGACGATATTGATGAATCAACCCTTGATATATATCTTAAAGAGGATTATGCCTTCGTTTCAGCTTATGAAAATGGGTTACGCATCCTTGATGTAAGTGACCCTACACACCCATTGGAAATAGGTTCATTTACTGAGTTTGGTGATGTTAGATATGTGGATGTCCAGAATGATTATGCTTATTTACAAACAATTGATTACGGCTTAATGATCTTGGAGTTAACCTATTACAGTTCCAATCCTTCCGCTGGTATTACAGGCTTCACCTTTCTCCCGGCATTTACCGGATTCTTCGTGCTGCTAGTTATTATCCCTATCATCAGAAGCTATCGCAAAAAGAATTGATTAAGGTCATCGTGACTTTTTTTACTTTTTTAAATAAAAAATCTAAAAATGATTACAATTTTTTGCCAGAAGCAGCTGAAGATATAGTAGCCATAAAACATTCAAAAATATTCATCAAATGGTTATTCTACAGCTTCCTCGTCCATTAGTAAACGCAATTCGTTTAATGTTAACCGTTTTTTAGATTCTTGTTTTTTCTTGGATTCTTCAATTTTTTCTTCTTTTATTTCATCTAATTTTTCTCTTCGTCGTCTTGCTTGTTCATTATATAATAGGTCTATCATATATTGATAGAGTTGAATTCTTTCATAAGACTCAACTATTTTCTGATGGATATTATCAGCTATTTGTCTGGCATCTAAAAATTTTTGATGTAACCCATCTCCTTGAGTTCGTTCTTTATCCATTTTCTGATATAATTCAAGCATTTTCTCGTGGTGGTGTTGACCTTTTTCAGCATAGTGAAGAACCTTTTCATGTGCTTCATCGTGTTCTTCTGATAATTTTTTGGCTTTTTGTACTGCTTGATCTAGTTCCTCTACTGAGAACCCTAATTTTTCCAAAGAATATTTTTTCTCATAAAGATCATTAATTTCTTCTGTTAATTCTTCATGTTCTTTAGGTTTTAAACTTGAAGTTTGTTGTTTCCATTCTAATTCGTTTATTCTTTCTTGCAAATTATTGGGTATTTTTCCAAATTCTGATTGAATCTTTTTTTGTTTTTGTTGTAATTCTTGGACTTTATCCCAAACTTTATTTTTTTCTTCTGCTAATTTTTCTCTTCGTTCTTTTGTTTCTTGGATGATTTCATTACAAATATCTCGCTCTTTTTTCTCTTTTTCCGCTTCCTCCCGTAATTTCTCCAATTCTACATTTTTTTCCCGATTAGCATTATTTCTCATACTTTGATAATGTCGGGCTTCTGCGTTATATTCTGCGCGCTTTTGTTTTAATTGTTTAATATTATCTGCAATTTGATTTATTTCTGTTCGTAAGTCATTAATTTCTTGTTTAATTTCATCATTAGTGAGTTTTGTTACTCTTTTTTCCAATTTTTGGACATCTGGATGCTCTAAAATTTCTTTATCTATTTCTTTTGACGACCCACTTGTAGCAGTGATGTTTTTATTGGTTTTTTTATCTTGTTCTTCTTCTTTCGTATTCATTATTTTTTGTCCCGACCATTTACCTTACATTTCAATCCTTTAGTTTATGTACTCCCGTTTTTTTTATCGTAAATTTAACTTTTTCTTCAAGTTCATTTTGTGCTTGTGCTTCAAATTTCCCCCAGCCTAGTTTTCTAACCATAATTTCGGTATCACTCCAATAGTTCATTACCGCTTTCGCTACTGGTTGAATTCTTTCAAACAATAATTCGTCTTCTTTTTTTTCTTCTTCTGATTTAAAAGATCCTGTTGCTTGATTACACATAATTACAGTTGTATTTTGTTCTTCGGTAATTTTATGGAGAAGTGCTACTTGGTATGCTAATTTCTTATAATCTGTTTTTTTAATATTCTGGAAAAATTTCCCTTGACGATATAGATTTGTTATCGTATCAATAATAATTAGTGGCATAACCGTTTTTGATAAATAATAATCAAATTTTTGAAGTAATTCATGTTGTTCTTGAAAAGTTTGTGGTTGATAAAGTCTAAGATGAGAATTTATTAATTTAAAATCTTTTTTCTTTATTAATCTCTTTAAAATAGTCCCAGTTACTTTTCCTTCAGTATCAATATATATCGTTTTATGTCCTTTTAAGCAAGCCCTATTGCATATTGATAAGGCAATGGTTGTTTTACCTGAACCTGCTTTTCCATATAGATGAATTAATTTGCCCTTCTTTTTCTTTTCTCTGTGTACTTTAAGAAGCAGTTCTTTTAACAACCAATGGTTTAATGGCATAACTTTTTACCCGTGTACTATTTTTGTACATATTTTCAGTTCATTTTTATTAATTTTTTAACTTATTTTAATTTTAAATATAGGTGGCATTTTTCTTTTATGTTCTGATTTTTCAATCATATTTTTTACTTTTTTAACTGTTTTCAACTTAATTCCTAATTTTTTTACAAGTTCTTTATCTGAGAAATCCTTTTCAAATCCATAAAGGATATTATCAAGTTTTTCATATGTTATCCCCATTTCTTTTTCATCTGTTTGATTTTTCCAAAATCCTGCTGAGGGTGGTTTTTGGATTATTTGAGAAGGTATTTCAAGATATTCAGCGATTTTCTTAAGATGTGTTTTATAGATGTCTCCTATAGGTTCAAAATCAGCGCCACCATCACCATATTTTGTAAAATACCCTACTTTTATTTCTGATTTATTGCTGGTCCCTACAACTAGATAATGTAAATGGTTTGCATAGGCATAAAGTAATAACATTCGTAATCTAGCAAAAATATTACCCTTGGCTACTCTGTTCTCCACTATATCTTGCTTGATTTGTTTTTTTATTGCAGTCATTATCATTTCTAGTGGAATTTTTTCTGTTTTTATTCCAAGTTGGTTAGCAAGTTGTTGTGCATCATTTTCAAAGGAAGGATCCTGGTGTGCTGCGGGCATGATTAACCCCAGCACTTTGGTTTTACCAATAGCTCTAACAGCTAATGCTGTTGTTACAGCTGAATCTATTCCCCCACTGATTCCAACAATGATACCATCAGTTTTTGTTTTTTCAACAAAATTTTGAATTCGTTTTTCAATATTTTTACATATTTTTTCACTATTAATTGCTGGTAAAATTGATGTTATATTTTCCATTGATTGTTTCACATCATTTGGGGATTTTGACGTTTTTCTTTTTAGCCATTTTTTTTGCTAGTTCATAACCAGCATCAACATGTCTGGCAATTCCGGAGCCAGGATCAACAGTTAATACTCTTTCTAATCGTTTTTCGCGTTCTTTCGTCCCATCACAAACTATTACCATTCCGGCATGTAATGATTTTCCAATACCAACGCCACCACCATGATGGAATGAAACCCAGCTTGCACCATTTATACCATTTAATGCGAAATTCAATAATGGCCAATCAGCAATTGCGTCGCTACCATCTTTCATTCCTTCTGTTTCTCTGCTTGGTGAAGCTACAGAACCTGTATCAAGATGATCCCGTCCTATAACAACTGGTGCTGATACAGTTCCGTCTCTCACCATATCATTAATTATTTTTCCGAATTTTGCTCTATCTCCATACCCTAGCCAACAAATTCGTGTTGGTAACCCTAAGATGGGTACCTCTTTTCTTACTCGTTCTATCCATCTTTTAAGCGGTTTATCATCTGGAAAGGTTTTTAGTAACGCATTATCTATTGCTGCTAGATCGGCGGGATCCCCTGATAAACATGCCCATCTAAAAGGACCTTTCCCTTCACAAAATAGCGGTCGAACATATTTCAATACAAAACCCGGATAGATATATCCCCCTTCTTTATTTCTTACCGTTGTCAATCCTATTTTCTTTAGATGCTTTTTTAAATCCTCTAGGTCTTTTTCGGTCATGCCACCTGATAATGGAGCTTCACCTTTTGCCATATTAATTGCTAATTCAACTTGATTTCTAATAGCATTCCCGTAATCAAAAACAACAGACCCTTTAGCTTGCATGTCAATCATAGCTTTTACGTGACTAGCCATGGATTTGAATGCTTCACGAGTATATTCGCCTTCCCGAATTTCTTGACCGCTTTCAAGCAAATCCACATAATTTTGTTCATACCCACTTGGAATATATTTCTTTACTTCATGGGCACTGGTTTGATCTGTGACAATATCAGGTATTATTCCTTGTTTGACAAGCTCGGGATGAGTATCTGCTGCATTTCCTACAAGTCCTATAGACAATGCTTGTTTCTTTTCCTTTGCTTGCAAAGCCCATTCTATTGCTTCATCTAAATCTTTTGTTATTTTATCACAATAATCTTCCTTTACTTTACGCTTTATTTCTGATTCTTTCACTTCTACATCAAGAATAACTGCATCATTAAGAGTTGCTGCCATTGGTTGGGCACCTGACATTGCACCCATTCCGGCCGTAAGAATTAGTTTACCTTTCAATGTGTCTTTATTAAAATCCTTTTTACCAGCAGCAGCGAAACTTTCGTATGTTCCTTGTAAAATTCCTTGAGTTCCAATATATATCCAACTTCCAGCAGTCATCTGCCCATACATCATTAATCCCATTCGATCAAGTTTGTCGAAATAATCTTGTGTTGCCCAATCACCAACTATATTTGAATTGGCTAAGATTACTCGAGGGGCATCTTTATGGGTGGGAGCAATATAAACCGGTTTCCCAGATTGAATACAAAGGGTTTCATCAGGTTCAAGTTCTTTTAGCGCTCTAACAATTTTATGATATTCCTTCCAATTTCTTGCTGCTCGACCTGATCCTCCGTATACAATTAATTCTTCCCATTTTCGTGCTACTTCTGGATGTAGGTTATTTTGTAACATTCTTAATGCTGCTTCTGCATCCCATGTTTTACATTGTAATAATTTTGTACTTTTATCTGCATGGATAGTTTCTTCAGGTTTTAAATCCATATACATGGGTCTGCCATAAATTTCAATTTCTTTTTCTAAGTCAGTCATATTTGAAAAACTCCTAATATACTAAAAGTCCATCACTTACTTCTCTAGCTTACTTTCAAGGTTAAAATTTTTTTCTGTTATTTATCAATTAATACTTAAACAACACATATTTTCTTCTCTTGAGAAGAACTTTTTTTTATTAATAAACCACCATACATTTTTTACAAATAAACTCATAAAGGACATATAAGGTTTGAAAAATGGTTGATAAATCAAGTGAAAACATAAATTCTCCCCCTGATCTCATTATTTATAATGCAAAACAGCTAGTAACAATGGACACTAGTTATGGTGCTCCAAGAATTAAAGAACAAATGGAACAATTAGGTATTATTGAAAATGGTGCTATAGCAATAAAGGATGAAAAAATAATTTTTGTGGGTACTACAGAAGAGTTACATAAACGCTATCCTGATCTTCCTGATAAAAAGATAATAGATGCCAGTGATAAACTTGTTACACCAGGATTCATCGATCCTCATGTCCATCTTATCTTTGCAGGTACTAGAGAAAAAGAATTATCAATGAAACTTGCTGGGAAAACGTATTTAGAGATACTAGAAGCCGGCGGCGGTATTCTTAAAACAGTTCGAAAAACAAGGGAAGCAACAGAAGAAGAACTAATAGAAAACGGGAAAAAAATATTGGATAAAATGATGAGTTTTGGAACAACTACCGTTGAAGGTAAATCAGGATATGGTCTTAATACCAAGGATGAACTTAAATCGTTACGAGCAATGAAAAAATTAGATGAACAACATCCAGTTGATGTTATCCCAACTTTTCTAGGAGCGCATGCAATTCCACCAGAATTTAAAGAAGATACAGAAGGATATGTTGATTTAATTATCAAAGAGATGTTGCCACTTGTGGCTAAGGAATCTTTAGCCGAATTTTGTGATGTTTTTTGTGAAAAAGGCATCTTTTCACCAGACCAAACAAGGAAAATCCTTAACGCTGCGAAAAAACTTGGTTTAAAGCCAGTTATCCATATAGATGAAATAAAGGATACTAATGGTGCTGCATTAGCTGCAGAAATTGGTGCTTTCCAAACAGGACATTTGTTACAATCAAATAAAAAAGGCTTACAAGCTATGGCTAAAGAAGAAATTATCGCTACTTTATTACCAGGAACCCCTTTTTGTTTAATGTTGAAAGATTATGCTCCTGCACGAGAAATGATTGAACTAGGAGTTCCTGTGGCTATTGCCACGGATTTAAATCCTAATTGTTGGACAGAATCTATGTTAATGGTTATTGTACTTTCATGTTATAATATGAAAATGACTCCCGCGGAAGCTTTGACTGCTGCAACTATTAATGCTGCTTGTGCTGTAGATAGAGAAGAAAAAATCGGGAGTATTGAAATTGGTAAGCAAGCAGATATTGTTGTTTTTGAATGTCCAAATTATTATTTCTTAGCTTATCAGTTTGGTGTAAATTTAGTAGAAACAGTCATAAAAAAAGGCAGAATAATCTATCAAAAATAAAAGAAAAAAATTCCTTTTCTTTTTTTTTACTTTTAGAAATCAAAATAATGTTCTATTAAATGTTCTTCTTCCAAATGTTTTGGATTTTCTAATTGTAAATAATACTCAAGTGAATTAAGAGCTGCCTTAAGTGGTATAGGTCCCACTAATTCAGTTCCTATTACATCGACTCCATATCTTGCTGCTTCAATTTTCACAAGTTCTAATTGGCGATACATTGGGGTTTTCTCAAAATCAACATTACTTATGCCGACTTGTACACAATTTCTGTCCTCAAGTTCTGTTCCCATGGCTTTTATATTAATTAATCCTCCAGATGCTTTATGAATGCGCCTTGCAACTCGCTTGGCTGTTTTTACATTAGATGTTCCAAGATTAATGTTTAAACACACAAGTGGTTTTCGGGCACCGGTAATAGTTGCACCACCAGTTGGATGAAATTTAGATGGGCCTAAATCTGGTTTATGATCAGGATTAGTTTGGATTGTCTTCTTTAATCCCTCGTACTCTCCAACACGAATATTGTCGATATCCTTCCGCTCTGGTTTTAATGCTGATTCTTCATAAAGATAGACTGGCACGCCTTCTTTTGCTAATTCTTTAGCAAAACGTTTTGCTAATTCATCACATTCTTCCATTGAAATATTTTGTGCAGGAATAAAAGGAACAACATCAGTAGCTCCAATACGAGGGTGTTGACCTTTATGCTTATTCATATCAATAAGTTCTAAAGCTTTTTTTGCAGCAGCAAGATTCGCCTGAAGTACAGCTTCTGGTTCACCCACAAAGGTTATCACAGCACGATTATAATCGCTATCATATTGTATATCAACCATATTTGTTTTTGGTGTATTGCGTATTTCATCGACGATTTTTTCGACCTTTTTCCCATCTGTTCCTTCACTATAGTTAGGAACAGATTCTACAATTTTGCGTTTTTTTGCCATATTCAATCTTACCTATCGTTTGTTATTCGTGTAATTTTTTCTTCTAACTATTATTTTTTCCCCTATTTTGATTGTGAAACTGATTTTTTTCATTTTTTTAAGGCAGGTTTTGATCATATCAAAAAACTAATAATTAATTACTATTTGACTCATAACGATACTCTTATAAGTTATAATATTGCAGATTATTATTGCAGATTATCGTAAGGAGTTTTTTTGGCAATTAATGCCTGAATGTAACTACAATTTTAACTTGTAAAATTAGTTACTCTTAAAAAATTAATAAGTAATTGATAAAGAAATTCATTCCAAAAAAAATTTTAATTAAACTTTGGGTATGAGTTTTTTCAGGTTTAGTTATTGTCAAAAAAGGTTTTATAGGACCTTGCTCAAGCAACTTGCTCTTTAAATATAATTATGAAGAGAGTTTTCAAGTATGTTAATTAGCTTAGAAACACTAAAAGAAATAAAATCTCAGATACTAGAAAAAACACCTCCTTCTGCGGATATTACTCAGATTGAATTTGAAGGACCCGAAGTAGCTGTTTATTCACGTAACCCTCAGATAATGGTAGACAATGGCGATTTAGTTAAATCTTTAGCCAAAGAATTACGAAAACGCATTGTCATTAGATCAGATCCTTCTATCCGAAAAGATCGTAAAAAAGTCAAGAAGATTGTTCATGAATTAGTACCTGAAGAAGCGGAAATTACTTCTATTCAATTTGACCCAAATATAGGTGAGATTCTTATAGAAGCAGTAAAACCTGGATTAGTTATAGGTAAAAATGGGACTACACTTCGAAAAATTACCTCTGAAACATTTTGGAGACCTAATGTTTCCCGTACACCACCTCTTGAATCTAGAATAATTAAAACTATCCGGAATATTCTTTACACAGAAAGTGAAGAACGGAAAAAAATTCTCCGAAAAATTGGTCGAAGAATTCATCGAAAACAGATGTTTGACACAGAATGGGTTCGTGTTACCTCTCTTGGAGGTTATCAAGAAGTTGGACGCAGTTCCACCTTATTACAAACCCCTGAAAGCAATATTCTTATTGACTGTGGGGTTAATGTTGGAAGCAATTCTTCAAAAGATATGTTCCCAAGATTAGATTCTACTGATTTTTCAATTGAAAATCTCGATGCAGTTGTCATTACTCATGCTCATCTTGATCACTGCGGATTTTTACCTTACCTTTACAAGTATGGTTATGAGGGTCCAGTTTACACAACTAAAGCAACCAGTAATATGATGACTCTTCTTCAAATTGATTATCTTGATGTTGCAAAGAAGGAAGGTAAATTATTGCCCTATAGCTCAAAAGATGTAAAGAATGTCGTTTTACATACTATTCCGCTTACTTATGGTGAAGTTACAGATATTTCCCCAGATATAAGATTAACTTTACATAATGCTGGTCATATACTGGGTTCAGCTATTGTTCATCTTCATATTGGTAATGGATTATATAACATAGCTTTTGCTCAAGATTTCAAATATAGACAAACAAACCTTTTAGATTCAGCAGTTTCAAAATTTCCGCGATTAGAAGCGTTATTTATGGAATCTACTTACGGTCATTCTAAAGATGTTATGCCTTCAAATCGAGACGCTGAAAATCATCTACGCGATATAATTACTAAAACATTAGAACGAGGAGGAAAGGTCTTAATTCCTGTTCTCGCTGTAGGACGTGCTCAAGAATTACAAATTGTCATAGAGAGTTTAATGGCTAAAAACAAGATCCCCTCTGTACCAGTGTATCTTGATGGTATGATTTCAGAGGCAACAGCTGTTACAACATGTCATCCTGAATATCTTAGTAGGAAATTACGTGATAAAATCTTCCATGTAGGACAAAATCCTTTCTTGTCGGAATGCTTCCATCAAGTTGAAGGTAAAGAAGAACGAGATGAGGTTATTCTTGGTGATCCTTGTATTATATTGGCCACTAGTGGTATGTTAACTGGTGGTCCGTCCGTAGAATACTTCCAGAAACTTTCAGGTGATAAAGAGAATTCTATCGTTTTTGTTTCTTATCAAGCTGAAGGTTCGTTAGGTAGAAAAGTACAAAAGAATGTTCATGAAATTACTATGATTGAAAAAGGTCATACGCGTCTTTTAAGAATAGATATGGAAGTTCATACGGTAATTGGCTTCTCGGGTCATAGTGATCGTCGTGAATTACTAAATTATGCTCGACAAGTTAATCCTCGTCCAGAAAAATTCTTCCTTATTCATGGCGAAAAATCCAAATGTATAGCTTTAGCTTCTACTATTCATAAGATGCTAAAGTTAGAAACCAAAGCTCCTAATGTATTAGAGAGCATCAGGTTAGTGTAAAAAAAATTTAATGTAAATTAGAGTTCAATACTCCATATTTCATCATTTACATAATGAATGCTTGTTATAACTTTCCCTTTTTTCATTTGAAGAACTTGCTCTCTATCATAGAGCATTTTTCCAACTGCTAATGATTTTCCATAATTTTCATCAATGACTGCAATAATATCTCCTTTTTTTATCCCCTCTTCTATATTGGTTATTCCGGGTGCCATTATATCTGCTCCATTGGTAACATATGGTACTGCCCCCATATCAACCGTAACTGTAGGAAGATGTACGATGTCTTTATTTAAGGCCTGTAAACTAGGATATATTTTGTCTTTTAGTCTAAAAGCAATTATTTCTTGTTCTTGAGCATAAAGAATTCCTTCATCTGTTTCTACTTTCTCAACGCGATCTTTTATGAACTCCTCTACTTCATCACCTATTTGTTCGCGTAATTTTGATTTAAGGTTTTCAATTTTACTTTTCCTTAAAGGATGCCTTTTAGAGATTTTCATTGTTAACTCCTCTTATTTGTTTCACTCTTAAAAGCACTTTTGTTTGTTTTTTTATCTTTGGTGTTTTTATAATAATTACATATGCCTCATTCATTTTGTTTTTATTGATTTGATTAATAACTGCTACTTAGATAATAAAATAAAGAAAGAATTTAAAAAGAGATAACTGACTATTGAGTACATAATATTTATAATATTAAAATTTGGGGAACAAAAATGTCCAAATCAAACGAGTTGACTAAAGACAGACCTATGGACCTTTTATCCATGTCACTTAATGATAATGTGTTAGTTAAATTAAAAGGTGGCAGACAACTTCGTGGTTTACTTAAAAATTATGATGCGCATCTTAATCTAACACTGGAAAATGCTGAACTTATTCAAGAAGAAAACAATAATATGCTAGGAACAATTATTCTTAGAGGCGACAATGTAATTATTATTAGTCCTCCCCCATCCGTTGGTAAATAAGAAAAAATGAAGGTGAAAATTTATGACGAAAGGAACACCTAGTAAAGGAAAAAGGAATCGAACTCCTACTCATATCCGTTGCCGTCGTTGCGGTAAAAACTCCTATAATTTAAAGAAAAAAGTCTGCGCAAGTTGTGGATTTGGTGCTTCATCGAAGCTTCGAAAACATAATTGGTAACCTTCTTATTTCAATTATCTATTTTCGATTTCTTATGTTTTTAATTAGTTTGATAAATTAAAATAGATTTTATTTTTCCTTCTCCTGTAATATCTTTTCTAGTAGCTGTTTAATTCTTTCAATAAATTCTTTCTTAGTTATGCCTTCATTAAGAATGAAATAATCTGCTTTTGTTAAAACGTTCCCAATCCCAAAACTTAATTCCCTCTCCTCTCGCTCTTCAAAATCTCCATATGATTCAGCATCCATTCGCTTACGTTTTTCAATTCTTCTTTTTCTTGTAGCTAATGAGCTAATTATCCCTATTAAACGAACTTCCCCTAATTCTCTTCGAAAAGTTGTCAATTCTGAAAAAGATCTAACTCCATCAATAATTAGCAAAGTTGTTTCTTTTTGAGCTAATTTTTTTATTTTTGGAATGGATTTTACTGCAATAGCTTGATTACCGCCTTCGTATCGTAGAATTGAAGCCATTTTACTCATATTTCTGCCAGTTATTTTCAAGTTTCTTTTCCTACATTCTTCAATAATAACTTCTCCCATACGAAAAGTGGGAATATCGTAATTTCTTTTAACAATTTCAGTGAATATTGATTTCCCAGATCCTTGTGCTCCAGTAATTGCTAAATAACTTATTGACATCTTTTTTCAACCATTCTTTTTAAGTACTTTACGCTTATAAACTATTTAACAAAAACTTTTCTATTTCGTATTTTTTCTTAATTTTTTTCTTTAATCTTTTTCAAAACTCATTTTAAACGACAAGTTAAATAAGGAGAAAGTTAGCAAAATTCAACACCATCTGCAGAGAACATCCCAAATTTGGTTGATTATCTATGAAAATGAACAAGATTTTTCTCATGTTTCTACTAATTATTACAAGTTCTACAATAATGGGTATTAAGAATAACCCATTAACTCCAGTTTCAACTAGTTCAGGTTTTAAACATAATAATCCCATTGTTATCTTTGATGCTAGTCATCAACAATTTTTCAATCACACTTTCATGCAAAGTGCTTTAGATTATATTGAAGACACTTTTGAAGCTCAGATTATAATTA
>JAYEJY010000034.1:0-5588 GCA_034660795.1 Promethearchaeati archaeon
ATCTAATCTATTTTTACTAAAATATAATCCAATTGCAGAAGCGACTGATGTGCCTGAGAGATTATCATTAGCTCCAATGACCACTTTATTAGAAATCATACCTGAAAAAGCAAAAATAAAAATTACTAACAAAGTAAAATTAATGGGTAGATAATATAAATCGAAAATTGTTACCTCAAAAATTGAATATTGAGTGATAATTTCTACACTAGAAAAAGCTTGAACTAAAACTTTTACGAGGGGATATATTATATTTACTAAATAATAAATAAAAACTAAAATAATAAGTGAAAAGGCAATTTGAGGTTTTAAAGTTCGAGACCATCTCATTTCTTTGGCTGAATCAATATGTCCATCTAAAATTACTCGGAATTTGGTGTCTTTTTTAGGTTTAATAATACCATATACATTACTTGATTGTTTCTTTTTAAAGAAGAATTTCAAAGGACCTTTTTCTAATCCCCCTTCAAAAAACAGAAGAAGCAAAGCAATAAAACTAATAATACTAGCAAATATAGAATAAGGATAGAGTAAAACATTTGGGAAAAATGCTAAAATACCTAAGAATAGCATTATTTTAAATAATCCTTGCGGTAATAAATTTGGTCTTGTAAAAAATTCTTCTCGTTTTACAATATCACAAAAACTGGACCATTTCTTCTTTACCCATAAATTTGCGTTATTTTCTTGTTTTGTGCACGCAAATCTTGGGCCAAATTTTTCACTGATATCAGCAATAAAATCATATGCATGTTGTGAATACTTTTCAAGATCGTCCATTTTATGCCCCTGTTTCTTAATTAGTATTTATTCTTAAAAGGTTATTTAGATCAAAATACGATTATAATTTGTATATATTAATTAGTAGTATATCTTACATATTGCAAAAAAACATCTAATAATAAAAAAATTACAATTTAATCTTTTGATCAGCTTGTTCTAAATGATGTTTATCATGGAACCATAATCTAACTAAATTTTCATTTCGCAAGAAAGATTCCTTATCGGTAATAGTTTCAGGCATTTTAATTACCTTTCTAAACAAATCAATGGTTTTTTGGCGGGTCTCTGCAAACAATTTTTTAGCTTCAGCAAAAGATAAAGAATCTTTTTGCTTGATAATTTCAATATTCCATTTATTCATATCCATGTTTTGTTTTTGATGAGCAAATTGGAATTCGTTGCCTTTTCCCGAAATTTTTGCTTGACAACCTTTTATCATTTCTTGATCCCAAGCCCATAAATGGATTAAAATTTCTCGTAATTTCCATCCATTTGGTTGGGAAATTTCTTTATTCGCAGATAATATAATATCTGTAGTTTTTATCAAATTTTGTAAATTCTGTTCTATTGTTAAATTATCTGTCATAAAATCACCTAATCTATAACTTTTATAGGTCATTTTAAATATTAAATTATAGCTAATTTTTTTGAAAAAAACGACAGATACAATAATTTGTAATATTAATTAAAAATTGAAATAAGATAAAAATTTAAAATAGTGCTAAACAGTAAAATTTGAAGTGTTATAATACAAATCATTATCGAGATTATTCCATAATATCTCTTTTCTTCACTACCTTCAAATTATTTTTTACTTCTTTAACACCTTTAGTAAAACCAGCAAGATTTTCAATAGTTTTATGAGCAAACGAATCTAATACCGTACCAGTTAAATAGACTGTTTCTTTATTTACTGAGATCTCAATATCTTGAATATCAGCTGCCATATTTCTTGTTATTGCTGCTGTAAGTTCCTCAGCAATTTCTTCATCAGATTTTTTATCTGAAGGAAAAACAGCAATTTCATTTGTAAAATCTTTTATACCAAAAATGCAACAGATAAGATCTCTAGCTGCTTCTTTTTTCCAAAACGAACTAACTGTACCTTTTACAGTGACTATCCCATTATTCACTGAAACATTAAGATTTTCATTTCTTAAATCAGCATGATTTTCTATAGCCTCTTCAATAATTGATTCCAATTTTTCATTTGAAGGCATTTCAAGTTCTTCAGGATGTTCAATTTCCAATTTGTTGATTATTTTATTAACGCCTTCAACAGATATAATTCTTGCTAATATTGCTCTCCTAATTTCATAATTTTCTATTGTTCCACTTACAGTTACATTATTGTTTTTATCAACTTTCAAATCTATTTGAGATTCATCAATTCTAGAATCCCAAGTAAAATTATCAAGTATATCATTTTTTATGTTCTTATTTTTTCGGGAAATATGCTTAATCTCCATAATTGTTTTATTTATACAATTTTCGTATCTAGTACAATAATTAGATAGTAGCTTATTAAATTCTGATTGCTTAAAATTTTAAGTTAATATTTTTATTAATTTTCTACAATATTAAATATTGATTTTATAGTAAATGAAAATAAAATAATAATTCTTAAAACGCTATTTAAAGTAAATAAAAAATCTGAGAATTAATTTACATTTGAAAAACTTGATGAAATCTTTAGAATTTAAACAAATAATAAAATAAATACTATTTACATTATTATAAATATGCTTTCAGGAAATTGATAACAGATGAATTCTGATAAAAATAATAATAGTAAATGGAAAAAGAAATTATCAAAATTAGAATATCATGTCTTAAGAGAAAAGGGTACTGAAAAAGCCTTTACTGGTGAATATTGGAATCATAAAGAAAAAGGTATTTACAAGTGTGTCGGTTGTGGGACAGAGCTTTTCTCTTCAGAAGCGAAATTTGATTCCGGTTCTGGTTGGCCTAGTTTCTATGATATTATAGATAAAAGTAAAATTATTGAAAAACCTGACAAATCACATGGCATGACTCGTATTGAGGTCCTCTGCAAAAATTGTGGCGGGCATTTAGGGCATGTATTTCAAGATGGTCCTAAAGAAGAAACGGGATTACGTTATTGTATTAATTCAGCAGCATTAAATTTTAAAGAAAAGGATTAGAACATACAATTCTAGATATTTTAAAAATCTAGTTTATTTTTCTCACATTTAAGAAAACTAAGAATTGACTTTATATAAAGGGATGGAGATAGCTAAACTAAGTGTTTCTATTATGTCTGTATGTGATGTTGAATATCATTTTAATATGAAAGATTTAACTAGAAAAAAAGTGCTTGATAAAGATGGAAAAGATCTTGGGTATATCAAAGATGTTATTCTAGATGAAAACTTCCAATTACATTCTTTTATAATTGGTGGGGGAATTTTTGAAGAATTCCTTGAAGCTATAAATTTGAAACTTGATAAAAATCCAATAATTAAATTATCTGATATCAAAGAAATTGGCGATAATGTTGTTCTTAATACTGCTAAAAAGAATTTGAAAACAAAGTTAGAAGCAGCGGAAATTCCTGTCGATGGTTTTTATTTTAATAAATTAAAAGGTCGAAAAGTTTTAGATATAAATAAGAAAAATATTGGACAGATTATTGGACTTATTTTTCTACCTTGTTTGGATGTTGCTTTTCTAGTAGGAGGTAATGCTCTTACGGAGATTGGCAAAGCAATTGGTATTGCAGAAGAATGGGATTTATTACTTCCAACGCATGATATTAAAAATATCTTGAAAGACAAGATTATTGCTAATGTAAAAGAATCTGACCTAGAAGCTGTTCTTAAGAAGAAAATTTTGAGTGTTCAAGAAGCAAAAAGCTATTTGGATGCACAAAATGTTGAACGAAAAGTTTCTATTCAAGCATTAGCAGCTCCCCATACTACTTAACTAAATTTTTTTTCTTTTTCTTTTTTCTTTTATAAAAATTATGTTTTTACTAAAAATTGTGTATTAAGTTATTTAGTAACGTTTTTAATAAAAAAGCAATTATTTCTTCTTGAATTTAATGCTTATTGGAGTAGAGAGTTAAATTGATACAAAAAAATAAAATAATTAGTATGGGATTTTTCTTTTTTATTATACAATTATTACTATTTTCGATGATTATTCAGGGAAGCGGATTTCAAAACAATTTAACCATTCCTAATAATCAGCAAAAACAGGTGGACCAATTAATCACTGATTCTTCTTTGAATGAAATTAATACGCAACAACCTTCAAAGCAAAAAACCATCAAGAATAATGATTTAAGTCAAAAATATTTAACATGGAATTCGATTTTATCACAATCGAATTTACTAACATTAGATGAGAATTCAGATAAATCTAATGATTTTTACGTGGAAAGCGAAAACAACAATGTATTTCTTATCGTTGGTGAAACATTTGTTACCAATTTTAAAACAAGACAGCATCAAGTTATATTAGAAAGATATCAAGCAGAGATTGTAAAGCATATAAAACCAATAAAGGCAACTGTCCTTAAGGTTCCAATTAATCTCTTAGGCGATTTTTATAGTGATTGTAAGACTTTACCTTCCTTTGAATATCTCGAACCTAATGCTATTCTTACTGTTGATGGAATACCAAACGATACAAATTGGACTGAACAATGTGGGCCTCAAAGAATCCATGCTCCTGAAGCATGGGCTATTGAATCGGGGAATTTGTCAGATGTTCTCGTTTGTGTAATTGATACCGGAATTGATTATACCCATCCGGAGTTATCAACACGCTATCTTAATCTAGGATATGATTGGGTAAATGACGATAATGATCCTATGGATGACCACAGTCATGGAATCCATTGTGCTGGAACAATTGCTGCAACAATAAATAATTCATTGGGAATAGCTGGAATGGCTAATGTTTCTCTTATGGCTGAGAAATTCCTAAGCGCCAGTGGTTCAGGCTCAACTACTGATGCTATTGAAGCTGTTCTTCATGCAGTAGATGCTGGCGCGGATATTATTTCTAATAGTTGGGGTGGAGGCGGTTATTCTGAAGCTTTAGAAGACGCATTTGAATATGCTTATAATCATAACGTAGTTTGTATTGCTGCTGCTGGAAATTCAGCAACTAGTACACCACAATATCCTTCTTATTATTCCAATGTAATAGCTGTTAGTGCAACCAATAACGCTGACCAATTAGCTTCTTTCAGTAATTATGGTTCACACATTGATGTCGCTGCACCTGGAGTTGATATTCTTTCCACTGTTCCTACCTCTATGGGTAGTTATGATTATATGAGTGGAACGTCAATGGCTTGTCCACATGTTGCAGGAGTTGCTGCATTAATCAAATCTGCATTTCCAGAATGAAATCCAGACCAAATAAGAGATAGACTTCGTGATGCAGTTGATGATTTAGGAGAACCTGGATTTGATGAATATTTTGGACATGGATTAGTTAATTCCTATCTAGCTGTTTTACCACCGGCTGAACACGATCTTAGAATCGCAGTTGATTGTAATGAATTCATCTCAGAAAATCAATCAACATTAATTAACGTCACTGTAAAAAATAGGGGATTAAATAATGAAAGTAATGTTGAAGTTCAACTCTTAATTAACAATAGCATCGTTGATACTCAAATTTATTCGATGCTTGAAATTTATACTGAAAAATACTTTACGTATAATTGGACTCCAGCATCACTTGGGATGTATAATATTACCGCTTATGTGCTGCCTGTAATTGGTGAAAACAGAATTGATAATAATAATATGACTATTTGGCGACAA
>JAYEJY010000035.1:0-5576 GCA_034660795.1 Promethearchaeati archaeon
AAGGACGTAAACCATTCTTACTTATTGGTTTAACATTATATCCTCTTATTTATGGTTTGATGTGGATTTTTGATGATTATCCTTGGATTATCTTTGCTATTTATAGTGTACCGTTGTATGCAATAAAGGTTCCAACAGCAAACGCTATTATGTCAGATTTGACAAGTGAAAAAGAACGTGCGAGAGGAATGAGTTTAATTACCCTTGAACAAACGATAACTATGAATAGCGGGGTAATTTTATTTTGTTATGTAGCTGATATTGCACAACAAGGTATCCGGATAATCCCCTTGTTTCCGGTTACTTTTGGAATCGTAGCTATTATTATTGCCCTATTCTTCATTAAGGAAACAAATCAAAAACATCTATCTTTTCAGAAACTGAAAAGAGAAACTAAAACGACTGCTATTGAAGGACTAGAGCATTCTGATTAATCAACTAAAGCTTCTTCTACTACTTCGTCGCATTTCAATTCCCGTATAACTTCTTTGATAATGTCACTTGATACTCGCATTTCATTCGCGATTTTCATGGGATCAATGATTGTATTTTCTTTCTTAAATTGATTAATTTGAAGTGATATTTCCGCTTTTAAGCGCTCAAAAGAGTACAAGATACTCTGATCATTATCCATTACAGATAGATATACTGAGGGCATAAATTCTCGACGAATTATTGAAAGAATATCACTTTGAGTTAATGACATCTTTTTACTTATTTCAGTGATATCAATACGTCCCCATAATTCAAATTCATTGAAAAGGTTTGCTCGAGCTTCAATGAGTTTTTCCTCTGAAATAAAAACATCTCTGTTAATTTCTTTTCCGTGAATGGTTCTTGTTATAATTAGAGAATTTAACAGGAAATCCGAAAGTGTTTTGGATCGATCTGTTGTAGAAAAGACAGTTCTATCAAATCGGCCATTTTCCTCAATATTTGTTACAATTATTTCTTTAACAGATTCTAAAATGTGATATTGTTGACCAAAAGGAATAATAGGAATTTCTCGGAGTAATTCCCAAGCTTGACTAATATTCCCTTTAGAAATTACTTTCAGTACTTTTTCAATTGTTTTTCCATAGCGAGATTTTTTCAACTCGGTATACTCATTGAATCGTAAAGTTATTGTTTCAAGTGAATCCATATCGCTGGTCGCTAATCTTGTAAAAGCTGTTTGCACGAGAAGATTAGCTGTCAAATCATCCAGATTTTTTCGTTCATCTAATAATTGTAAATATTTCAGAATTACTGAATCATATGCGTTGGCTGCATCTTTTAATTGCCCGCCTTCTTCCATTTTTCTAGCAGCAAGTACAGTGAAATCATAAGAAAGTTCAATAGGTAGTCGAGGTTGGTCAATAAAAGCGATACCTCTATTCAAGCATTTGTTACATACTTCCATCAATCGCTTGGTGTCACCCCGTCGTAGAGCGGAATCTGCAGCAAGTTTGTATACTTTGTAAGCAACTGTAACATCTGCATCCCATTCTCTTTGTTGAAAAAGCAGTGTTATTAATGCTATAGCACTTTCTTTATCATTTGCTTCATCATAGGCTTCCACAGCTAAATCATAAAAAATCATCGCCTCATGAATATCACCCTCACGGGCTATTTTATCTGCTGTATCTGAGGCAAATTTTCCAAGTTCTTGTAAACCTGAGTTATTGGCAAGAGCACTAAATAATTTTAAAGTCGCTTCAGAAAAGGCTAATGAGTCATCAAATTTTTTCTTCTGACCAAGTTCGACAGCGGTTCTGAAGGTATGTTCTGATAGTTGGGTGCCTTCATTAGTACGATTCAAATCTAAGTATAAAATTCCAGCATGCCGTAATCTATAGGCACCATCAGGATTTGATCTTCGCAAAATTCTTTGAAGATCATCCATGGTATCTTCGAGATAGTCATTGACTTCTTCCATATTATTAGTAAAAACTAGTATTCTAAGACAATCTTCCTCAATTTTTTGCCCAATTCTATATGTTTTGTTATTCCGTCGTAATCTTTTCGCGTGATTTCTGAGTGTTTTTAAGTCCTCTTCAATTTCTTCACGTTTGATTTCTATTTTATTTGTTTGTGGGATTTCATATGCTTCTAAACCTTCTATGATATCCTCTAATACTCCAAGTATTGATTGAGGGTGGTGGTCCTTTAATTGTGTTGCAATTAGTAATAATGTCTTGATTGTTTTTCTCATTAATTCAACACATTGGCAACGCACTGCTATATGTCGAGTATGAATAATAATATCATAGGGTAAAGGCGAAAAAATGTTTTCTTCTAGATCTTCTGATGCTAAATCAGCAAAATGCAAACCAACATTTTTGATATTATTGGTTTGTTTGACCTCATTAAACATTTCATAACTATATCCGAGTAATTGATATTCAATATCTGAACTTAGCGTGTTTTCATCATCCAAAATAAAATTATAACATTCTAAACCAATTGTTATTTCTAATTCTGGAATTTCTGCTTTCTTTGCAACTCTTATTGCCTCATCTAAATAAAAGAAGGCTATTTTTGGTCGGTCTTTCTTCAGAAATTCTTTTACGTAGACAAGTAATATATCAATCATCGCAGCAATTTTTTCCAGCTGATTTGTCTTTTCAAAATAGTTTATCGAATCTCGAGTTATCTTACCTATAACATTCCATTCAACCTTTATGCTAAGATGAAGAGCATCCAAATAGGTTTGTGCTAATTCTTCTTTAAGGATATCTTGGGTTAATGGTTGATCAGCAATTATTTCCAAAACTTTCGCTCCCGCAAGTGCATTTTTCTTGTTAATAATTTCTAACGCTAATTTTTGACATAATTTAAGGACTTTACTCATTTCATCTGGATTAGGGCTACTATTTGCTAGATCGATAGCTCTTTTTAAGAAAAATATGCCTATATTGGATTTTCTATTAGGAAGATGTTGACTTGCTGCTGTGAGATAAATATTCACAATAATGGATAATAAATCAAATTGACCTATTTTTTCAACGAAAAGCCGTCCCCGTTCAAGAATTAACACAGATTTAGTAATTTCCCCTTCTTTTAAAAATTGCCTTGCAGATTCTAAAGATAGTTTTGCTCCTCCTTCTGCCATCTCGATTTTATCAGCTTCTAAGAAGTAATCTATTGCTGTTTCTGTATATTGGAGTGCTTTTTTCGCATCCCCAATTTTTAACGCTTTAGTGGTGATGATTATTGCTGTTTCACCAGCCCTAACAAAATCAGTAACTTTTTCAAATATTGTTATGGCCAAATTATAATATGCTATTGCTTGCGATATATTATTCTTTTCAATTTTTTTCGCTCGTTCGATGGTCATTTCCCCTAATTCTTTACACCCTTCCAAATTTTCTGTTTGCAAATCAATTTCAACTGCTTTATTAACAGCTAATTCACCACTATCAGGGTATCCATTCGCTAGAAGATGGAATCCTGTTTTAAGATAAATTGTTGCAGCTTCATGAGAGCCTTTTATTTCATTAGCTATCTTAGCTGCTTCATCAACAAGTAAGATTCCATTATCTTCAAATCCTTCTACAATAAATTTCTTTGACATATCGATTGCTAAATCTTTAGCTTTTTCAGAATCCTCTGCTTTTTTGTAGAAATTAATTGCTGTAATGGTAAAATTATAAGCTAATTCATCTTCTTCCTTAGTGAGGAGATTTTTTGCTATTTTTAGAGTTTTTTCCCCTTGGGTTTTTAATTCCTCGTGACCTTTATCAAGTATGGTAAGAATCTCTTTGAATGCTTTGTTTACAGAATTAAACATATTTGCATTGAGAAGGTTTTCTACTCTTTGATTATTAATGTCAATAGCAAAATCCAGATTTACTGAAATACTAAATTTAGCTATTGAATCCCAAAGATCTTCTCCATCTTTTATTTTTCCTTCTTCAATTACATTTTGTGCAGCATCAACTAAGCGTTTAATAACTTCCTTCTGCTTTTTGATATTTCCGGTTTTTTGGTAATGGGAAACGATTTGCCCTATACACATTGCTGCATGTTCATAATCTTTGATCTTAAAGAGTAAATCTATAATTTCTTGAAGAATATTAATTGCTTCTTCATGCTCACCAGCAACCATTAGTGTATCTGATGCTAAGAGAATTAATTTTACTCCCTCAACAACCTTATTAATCTTGAAAAGAGAATTACAGGATCGAAAATAAATTTCTGATGCTTTTAATGGTTGTCCTAGTTTCATATGAATGCTTGTTGCTAGATCTACTAGTTCTATCCCTTCTTCAACTTTTTGATTTCCAAATAATGAAGTAGCTGTTTCCGATAGTTCTTTTGCTAATTCTATCCCTTTCTCTGCCTGGTTTAATTGCTCAATAATTTCAATTCCCTTATCGAAAAATTCCTTAGCTTGAATATATTCGCCAATAATGAGTGATGATCTTGCTTGGTTTAGATAAAGGTCTACAATAAGAGATTGGAAGTCGTATTGTTTTGCTTCTGAAATAGCTGTTTCATAAACTTCAAAGGTAAATTCATCATATTTGTCTGGATCTTCGTTTATTGATTCAATGGCGATGATATCCAGTTGTTCGATTGATTCTCTAACTTTTTCCATTAAGTCAGCTTTTTTATAAGATTTTATCGCTAATTGAATCTGCCGATATGCATCTTCCCATTTTCCTCTCTTAATATTTATTTTAGTTAATGCTAGAAAGACATCGCCAGATCGTTCTAAATCCTCTATTTCGACAAATATTTTTGCTGCTGTCTGGATTAATTCCTCGCTAATAGAAAGTTCATTGATGTTCGAGAAGGCTAATCCATGAGCTAGGAAAGCTTCAGCAGCCTCTGCATACATTTCATTTTGTTGTAGAATGGTTGTGCCTAATATTATAAACTCATTTGCTTCTTCAAATGCATTTTTTTCTTCGCGTAAAATAGTTGCATGATAAAGTATTAATCTCGCAAGTTTTGCCAAATAATCTTTTTCGCCTTCATAATTATTTTTAGCAAAATCATAAAATTCTTTCACACTATAGTAATCATTTATTCCGAGATACTTTTCTGTGGCATGTGCTAATATTTTATCTTCTTCTTCCAAATCAACTAGATTACTAAATTCCATCGCGGATATGTACAGGTGCTTAGCTCCTATCATTTCTTTTTCATTAAATGCTTTATCTGCTGTATCTTTACAATAATTAATTAGTTCTAGGAGTTTAGTATTCTCTCCTTCACCGAGATAGACACCACTTACTTTTTGTAAAAGCTTAATTCCTTCAGAATAGTATTTTTGATTTATGAGAAGTTTTCCGGCTTTTTTAACTTTCGTTGTAAAAATTTCAGGATATTGAGTTGGATTTAAAATCATAGAAATTTGTTTTAAAAAGTCCTTTCCTAGTTCATTTTTCTCTTTTGTAAAAAGCTGATTACTGTATAAAATTAGGAAATCAGCCACTTCTTCATATTTTTCTAGTTCTTGATAATTATTTAGTGTTAATTTGCTGAATTTTTCACTGTTTTCAATTTTATTATTTTCTAATAATTCAAGGCTAATCTTTTGTACTTTTTGGGTTAAATTATTTAATAATTCCGCGTGTTTTAAGCCA
>JAYEJY010000036.1:0-5559 GCA_034660795.1 Promethearchaeati archaeon
AAAATTATGTAGATACAAACATATTTTTTATCCCCTATCATATAATTTTTATTATATTAAGTTTAAGATAAACAATAATAACAAATAGTAATTGAAAAGTTGATTTGAATGGCTTCTAATGCGTCAATTGAGGATTTAAAAAATATCATCAATAACATTCGATCACATGGAAAAACAGGGAATCTCCGAGCTGTCGTGCAAGATTTAGGGCAAATGGAGAAAATAACCAAAAATCAGAAAAGTAATCAAGAAAAACAAAAGCATCTTGCAGAAGCATATAGACATGCAATTGATCCTATGGGAGTAGGAAAAAAATTCAAAGAAATAGACCAATTGATTATAAAGATACATGATATCCTTCAAAATTTCTCTGATTCTGAAATTATCCAAGAAATCTATAGTGAAGCGCTTAATGCAGCGATTTTTCATTACATAAAAAATGAACGTGATAAAGATATCCATAAAAAACTCAAATCTCTCGGCTCGTTTTCATGTAATCACCAAGATAATCCGTTTGTTCAATTTAATTATGCACAATCCTTATCCGAAGTTGCAAAATATTTTGCTGAAAAAGAAGATAAAGAGGTAACCTATAATCTTCTTTGGGAAATCATAGGAATTGTAACTTTTTATCCTGGGAAAGAAATATTAACACAAGTAAGTGAAGGACTAGTCAAATGTATAAATATTGCTGGTTCAAAGCTTACATTAAATGAATTAGAAGATGTTGCTAGCAGAATAGATGAATTCATTAATTTCACTAATGAATTTGAAACACAGCAGAAACTAACAACCTGTCAAGGAATAATCTTCCGGCATATTGCTGGGAAAAGAATGCGTAAAGGTTTTAGTCCTGATGGTAAAGTACACAAAAAATATAAAAAAAGTAGCTAATTTTTTTGGTTTAATGTGTGTTTTATGATGTTTTCTAAATGAGAAATTTGTATAATCCCAACAAGGTATCGTTCTTTTACTATAACAGTTGGGTAAGTGCTTATTCCATACGCTTGAGCGATTTTAGGGTCTTCTTCACCATCTATTGTTTCAACTTCCAAAGTATATTTCTTACCTAAATTTTCGATATGCCTTAAAGCAACATCTGACCACTCGTCATCTTTTTTGACAAAGAAAAGAATCTTAGTATTACTCGATTCTTTAATATCGGGAGCTATGTCTGGTATAGGGGCAACTTTTTGTACTAAATCACGAACAAGCATATTGAATGCTGCATCAACATTTGTATCAGTTTTAGAGCTTGTAAAAATGATGTTGGCATTTACAAGTGGTGTGTTTGCTAAAATTTCTGAATTATACACAGAGGGTAAATTACGAGATTTTATCAGATCCAACTTTGTGCCAACTAGAACTACGGGAATATCTTGTTGTTCATTAGCTTTCTTTAAATCTGAATACCAGCCAGGCAAGCTCTTAAAGGTGTTGGCTGAGGATAAATCATACGCTAATAATGCTCCTGAAGCTCCTTTAAGATATCGTAGGCCTATTTGTCGCCTGCTTTCCTGGCCAGCAATATCCCAAATAGTTAGTTTGATTTCAAGATTAGGATATTCAAATGTTCTGACATAAAAATTTAAACCTAACGTTGTCATGTAACTACTCTTAAAAGTATCATAAATGTATCTTTGAACAAGACTTGTCTTACCAACACCAGGGTCACCAAGTAAAACAATTTTTCGCTGATACATTCTTTTCATATTCTTTTCTAACCTCAAGAACACTTTTCAACTATATATCATTCATTATATTTTTTTAGAATAATCATTTGGTAATAATGTCACACCCATTTTTTGTAACAATAACTGTATGTTCCGCTTGAGCAACAGGTGTCTGACTTTTACTCACTAGCATAGGATATTTAATTATTGTTCCTAAGGAAAGCAATTCCTTAATAGCTTCAAACAGACGAGTTTCTGACATAACACTATCTAACCAGCGGATAGCAAAAGGTAAATGGTTGTATCTCTCAATAGCTTTTACTACTTTTTTACCGTATTTTGATTTACTCTTCTTACCTTTTTGTGAGAATATAAAACTATAAGATTCCTCATAAACTTCCTCAGACCCATCTTCGGTAGTAACAAAAGGTTCTATTGCTAAAACATCTCCTTCCTTTATCTTAGGCCCAAGAAAACCAAAAAATGGTTTAAAATTTGGAATGCTAGTCCCCGCATGTAGCTGCCATCGTTTTATGACATGACCAGTTAAATCCGTTATTGGTACAAGGTTTTCATTTCTAATGGTTTCTTCTATAACCTCTCCTATATCACTTGTTCGGATGCCCGGTTTTACAAAATTAATTGCATTTTCTAAGGCAAGTTCCGCAGTATCTCTCAAATGATGATAAGTTGAGGTTGGTTCGACAAAGAATGTTTTCGCATGATCAGAAATATAGCCATCAATATGAGCACCTAAATCAATTTTTACGATAGCCCTTTCTGGTATTGTTAAATCATCATTAGCAGGAGATGAATAATGGGCAGCAATTTGATTAACAGAGATATTAACAGGAAAAGCAGGTTCCGCCCCTTGCTTCTTAATGAATTCTTCTAAATCATCACAGATATTAACTAATTTCCGTCCATTAGAAACATATCGTTTGGCTTTTTTCATCGCATCTGCTGCTATAGTCCCAGCTTGATGGTACTTCTCAATTTCATTTTTATTAAGCATTTACAATAAGGAGCTCCTATCATTTCTATCCTTTAAACTGTCAATTTAATATATAGTAATTATCATTAGAGTCAATATAATACTTATTCAACCCTTACTTTTTCTATAGTCAAGAAAAAAGTCCTACAAACCATTGCCAAAAAATAGTGAACAAGTTTGGTAATTCAAAGAACGCAGGAATAGTCCAAGTCCACCACTTCGGAAAAACGGGTGAGCCAAAAATAAGGTAAAAGAAGACAGCTAGTATTCCAAGAGAGAAGAATAGGATAAAACCATCCCACCATTGAAATTCTAATTTATACAAAAAAGTCCTTTTTTTACGAGCATTCCATCCCCGTGATTCAATAGCTTCTGCTAATTGCCAAGAACGCCGTAAAGCTGAAGCAAAAATTGGTATAAGAAGTGGTAAGAAATTTTTTACCCTTTTAATTAAATGACCCTGATCTATTTGTAAACCTCGCGCCTTTTGAGCATTCGCTATCATAGTAGTCTCGTCAGCTAATGTAGGAATGAATCTATAAGCGGTACTCATAGCCCAAGCAAGAGAATAGGGTAAGTGAAAAGAAATTAACATTAAAGAAAGCTCGTTAGGTGAAACTGTTTGGAAAAATAATCCAAAAACCGCGGAAATTATAAGCAAACGAAAAGCAATAATAAGAGCTAATGTTGTAGGATGTGCAGCAGTTAATAAGAACGCATTTAGAATAATAATTAGTAAAAGAAATGGAAGAAAGACAAGAAGTGAACGGAACCATTCTAGGAAAAATTCACCCAGAAATAGCAGAGGTAAAATAAGTCCAAAAAGCAGCATTATTGGAAAAAGATTGTTAATGATGATCGTTAAACACATCATTGCTATAACAAAAAGTAGTTTTACTCGAGGGTCAATTTTATGCAAAAGTGATTTTTCTTCTTGATAAATGAAATAATCAAGAATAGCCATACTCATCTATTTGAACCTCCTCTCATTTCTTTGAAAAAAATACTCATTGAGATTTTTAACCACGAGTTCTTTTGAACAAACAAGGGGAAAATCTGGTTTAATGGATTGAATTTCCTCAATTATTTCTAAAACAAAAGGTTTTCTTAAACCAGCTTCTTGCAAAAATGATTTTTCTTGTAAAATCTTTAATGGTTTTCCATCAGCTATTATTTCACCGTCTTGTAAAATGACCACTCTAGTTGAGTAGGATAAAACAAAATCAAGATCATGAGAAATAATAACGATTGTTAAACCTTTATCATTTAACTCCTGCAATAATTGACCTAAAAGATTTTTTTGTTTTTGATCCTGACCAAAAGTTGGCTCATCTAAAATGAGAATTTTTTGTCCCATAGTAAGGACTGATGCTATTGAAACAAGTCTTTTCTCCCCACCAGATAATGAAAAAGGACTTCGTGGTAATAAATGCTCAATATCAAAAAAGTTCGCTAATTCCCGCACTTTTTTTTGACATTCTTCATCACTAAAGCCTAAATTAAGTGGCCCAAAAGCTAATTCCTTTTCAACAGATTCTGCAAATAATTGATGATCAGGATTTTGAAATGCCAAACCTACCTCTTTTGCTAAAGCAGATAAAGGTTTCTTTGCAATATCCTTGTCATTAAGAAACACAGCTCCCTTTGTAGGTCGAAGAAGGCCATTAACATGTTTTGCTAATGTTGATTTACCAGCACCGTTTTTACCAATGATTGCAACAAATTCACCCGAATTGATTTTCAAAGAAATATCATGAAGAACTTCTATGCCTTTCTGATATGAAAAATAGACATTTTTAAATTCTATCACTTTCTGTCAACCTCTGTAATAATATAGAAAATTCTTTGATTGTAATTGGGGGGCTATTTTTCACTAAATATTGGGAAGTGTCTATCTCCTTTTTCAACATTATTTGATGATAAAGCCATGGAATTGTTGGTAATAAAGGTAAAAGATCATTGCTGTTCAATACCGTTCGTACATCATTATAGATGATTAATTTACCTTCTTTCATGAAACCCAATTTAGTGGCATAAGGGAGACAATGATCTAAACGATGTTCGGATAAGATTATCGTTTTACCATGCTTTTTATTTAAAATGTGTAAAAATTCTAGAAGCTTTAAGGCATTATCAGGAGCTAAATGTGCTGTAGCTTCATCTAATATCAATACAGAGGGATTAAGAGCAAGAGCCGAAGCTATTGCAACTAATTGCTGTTCCCCTCCAGATAATTCAAAAGGAGATTTCTTACGTAAATCCTCAATATTAAATAAGTGTAAAAGCTCAGCTATCCGATCTTTCATTTGTTCAATTGGTACGGCAAAATTCTCCATAGGAAACGCAATTTCTCGCTCAACCGTGGTATTCGATATTTGGTTTTCTGGATTTTGAAAAACAAATCCGATTTTTTCCGCCAATAAAGAGGGTTGAGTTTCTAAGGTATTTTTACCAAAAACAGTCACTTTTCCACCAAAACTTCCCGCATGAAAATGGGGGATTAAACCATTAATACATTTTAATAATGTCGATTTTCCTGAACCGCTATAGCCAGCTATTAAAACAAAATCGCCTGCTTGTACTTCCATTGAGATATTTTCAATTGCTAAAGAAGCTAATGATCGATATTTAAAATATACATTTTGTAACTCAATAATGGATTCTTTAGTCACTGAGAAATAACCCCGGAATATATCAATTATTGCTGTCTAACTAGCTGTTCTTACTCTTTTTCTTTCATTGCTTTGCTTATTAATTTCTGTAATAATTTAAACGTTTTTCTGCGAAGCTTAGCTTCTGATATAACAGAATTAAAGGTAACTGCTGCAGCAGTTGAATGCCCACCACCGTTTCCATTTAACTCATCAGCTAGTTTTGGCATTATATCACGAC
>JAYEJY010000037.1:0-5514 GCA_034660795.1 Promethearchaeati archaeon
GGAATTAATCCGTATCCACTTTTAATCGCTCAAGAATTTCTGTCATCTCTTGTAATTTTTTATTGATACCGATAACATTTTTTAGAACGTGAGCTCGTTCTTCGCCCGGTAGTTTCAAAATTAGGGTACCTGAACGAAAGATTAGAAATTCGATTAAGTCTGGGTATTCCTTCGAAGCTTTCATCTCGGTTGCTTGCCAACTATCTGTTCCAGCTCCTAAGCCTTTGTTATGGATGAATTTATTGCCTTCAATAGCATAATAGTTGAATAATGATTTTAGGAAGGTAAAGAGGAGAATAAAGAAGAGTAGTATTGATAATAGAAAATAGGTTTGAGTTGAGAGGTAAAATTTCATGGTAGGAAAATTAGCGAAAATATCTTGGATAAATCCTGTGTAGGCATTGATAAGGAAGATAATGGCTATTACCGCAACAGATAGAATAGCTAAAATTACGGTAATGGAACGATTGAAATCGAAAGCCACTAAAATTAAATTAAGGCTGAAAATCGATAAGAAGACAATCCCAATAACATTCATATAACCGCCATCAACAAGTCGTTCCTCAAAAGGAATGCTTGATGTTCGGTTTAATATTAGCTGAACAATTCCACAAACCAAAGCTGTAATAAAAGTTGGAATAAGGAGAATCATGGAAGAAAAGGTGCGAATTTTCATACGATCTCTATATTCTTTTTCTTCAGCATCCTCTTGTTCTTCTTTTAGAGTGGTTGAAATAGTCCTTGGTTCAAATGTTGAGGTTGGTTGTGACTGAGGAGCAGCTTCTGTCGTCATTGTTGTTTCTTCTTGTTCTTCTGACAAAGTAATATCACCATAAGAAAAAATATGTTTCAAGTAAAAAAAGTTTTACCACTAACAAGTAATAAAAAAGAGGAAACTATCTTAAGATAATCAAAATACGTCAATTAACAATAGTTTATGAGGTACCATTTTAGAGAAATACAATAAAATTTTTAGAGGATTACTTCAGCAAGTTTGATGTGTACAGCCAAATGGCACCTGATTATAAAAAACTCTACCAAAAGGTCTGTGAGCTTTATAGAAAATCCAAACACTTCTATTATGGGGAGTGGGATGAAACTTTTTTTACGCTTCGTGTTTTCGAACTATGTAAAAAATTGATTAGAAAAACATTGTTAGAAGTTGATAAGGAAGTAGTGCTGACAGCAGCTATTTTTCATGACATCGGTAAAACGCGTTTGGAAACTATTCCACAAATAGAGGAAAAATGGGATAAACACCCAAAATATGGTGAAAAAATAACACGTCAAATTTTGCAAAAAGAAAAAAATTTGAGTACCCAATTTATAGACCGTGTTTGTTGTTTAATAAAACATCATGAAAATAGGCCCAAGAAAGTAGAAATGATGCGCTCAAATGAATTGAAAATACTACAAGATGCTATCTTATTAGCAGAATTGGGTATTGGAAAATTTATACGACCGTTTTTATATAGTGGAAAACATAAACAACAAATTATACACAGTATAAATAATGGAAATTATTTCAATAAAAATAACAATAATATAAAAGAGACTATTCTAAAACTAAATTTGCATGTTTCTAGAAGAATTGCAAGAAAAATGATCCGGGAAACAGATAGATTAAATAAGAAATTGGAAGAAATAACTCGTTCTGAATTATTGAAATAAAAATTGCTAAAGAAAATAAAAAACTAGAAAGAAAATTAGCAATATTGCTGTTCTAGCGCATTTATACGATCCTTATAATACTCGTGAATAAAAGCTCGGTCAAATTCATATTCATTAGATAGTATTTCTGCTAATTCATCTTCTGAGAAATAGTCCATCACAGGTTTGAAGAAATGATCATCTTCTTTAATGATATGGTTTGGATAAAACTCAACTAATTTTCGCAATAAATTTATTATTTCATTTATATAGCTGATTTTTCCTTCACGATAAGCATTATTAGCTTCCACCAGTTTAGAAGTAGTTTTTCTTGCCCAAATATGTTCTTCAATCAATTCATTCATAACTTTTTCATGTTTCTTATCTAGTTTCTTTTTTTGAAGTTCTTTGAAAAGAATATCTTCTTCTTTGCCATGATGACATCGATCCGCGTATGTTCTAATGAACTCAACAGCCATGTCTATAAATTTAGGATCTATTTTTTGTGTTTTTTCTGTTGATTTTAACACTTTTTTCATTAAATCAATCATTCTTTCAATTAAACGATGTTCAATCATTAATGGAGCAATTGGTAAGACCATAAGTAGTCACTTGTTATATACCCACTCTTATTTAATTCAAAAACACTCTTCCTTAGAAAATAAGAATAGCGATTAGTAGACAATATTTAATGGAAAAAATAATAAAAAAACAAATAATTTAGGAAGGTTCTTAATAGAAAAGCGAAAAATTGATTTTGGGTGAAATAATGAGCTATGTCGAGAAATCAACTTACCGGTATCTGAAAAACATTCTCACCTCAGGAATTAAAGCGTTATTCAGTAAGAGATTTTTGATTTATACCTTCTTCTTTTTAGTAGTTACAATAACAACAACAATAGCAGCTTTATTAGTTATCCCCACAATTAACTTGACTATTTGGGGTATTCCTCCAGAGATAATGATAAGATATCTTTTTTATGGTGAAATTGCTTTTTCTATAACATATGTCCTCGTAGGACTTTTTTTTGCCAGAACACCGATGGTTTTACACATAAGTATTCTAATCATCTTGGCAAGCGGAATTATAACGGGTTTTTACTATCTCGATGATTATCGTCTCGTTGCAATTCTTGGCGTTGGCTTATTTTGTGTATGGATGATAATAACTCTTTTATCAAGCTATTCTTTTAGTAAAAACCTTTTTGGGAGCAAGGTAACAGGCAGTATCCTCTTTATGGGGAAAAAGGAAGGGGGAATAGCATTATTTGGGGGAATTATGACATTACTTATACTCATTTGTATGGGGTTAGATGGGTATATTATCTATCAAGGTATAATAACACACTCATTTCTCTACCTCTTAACGGGAAGTGTTAGCTTTGTTATTGGTATAATAATTATTTTGGCCATATGGTTTTGGGCTAAAAATGACGATATCTATTATACCATAATTGCCTTTTTCTATCTCCTCGCAAATTCATATACAATACAATTATTTATTCGATTATTACAAGGAAGTGTTAATTATATCGCTTGGTTGAATATCGTTTTATCTATTTTCTTTTTATTAAATAGCATTTCAAAGTATTATCGAAAAATCGAGAGGTTGGATACTGATTTTCTTCCAGAGAATAAAAAAATAGACAAAAGTGAAGAGGTAATGGATAATAAAAAACAATTACCTACAAGTGAAGAATTTTTCATAAGTGATATGTTCAATTTTATTTCTGATCGTGGAGTAATTATGATTATACTAGGGTTTGCATTTGGTTATCATAGTGTTTTGCTACAAATTGGAGTAAATAGAAAAGTAATTGCACAGATATTTGAAGCTCTTCCAAGTGGCATTATGCAGACAGCTTTTTCAATTACAATTCTGAGTACAGGAATTATTGTTTTAGGCAGTCTTCTCTTATATCACACTAGTAATCGTTTTAGAAATTATACTTCACCTCAAATTTTCAGGCTACATTTTCTCCCGCCATACGAGCAATTAGAAAAATTTGTAATTAACGCAAAAACTGGAGAAATAGACTGGAAACACTTTGCCAAAGATGCAAGTATCACCTTAGCTAAGAAAGGAGCTGTTGCAAGTTCGCAATTAGCGGAAAAAAGTTTACAAAAATTGAAGGAAAAAACCACTTCAGTAATGAAAAAGACAAAAGAATGGGGAAAGGAATTGCTGTCCAAATCCAGTGATGATGAAAGAATAATTGAAGAACCGGAGGAAGAATTAGAAGAAAAAAATGATCAAAAGTGATAGAGTTAGTTTTTAATGGCAACAAAGAGTGGAAAAATTAAAGATTAGTTAATTTCATACTTGTTTTCCAAAGCTCCTCTTGCAAATCCTCACGGTATGTTAAATCAGAGGTTTCTTGAATAACACAATCGACAAAATATTTTCCAGTTATTGATGTAGTTTCTGGTGATGCCGCAAGATATTTTGCTGTTTTCGCTCCTTCTTCTGGGCTTTTTGCAATGAGATTTGAGAACCATAAAAATAATTTCATTAAACCTCGATAATTTCGTCCTAAATTTGTATTCGTGAAACCCGGAGAATATGTGTTAACAGTAATACCTGACTCTTTTAATTTCTTAGCAAGAGAATATGTGAACATGATATTATATAGCTTTGATTCCGCATAAGCCCTAAAACCTCTGTATTTTCTTTTATTAAAATTATAATCATCTAATGGCCACTTACGAACAAGAGCATAACTACCTGAACTTACATTAATAATCTTGCCTGGTGAATAAGAAGAAACTCCATTAAGCAATAAATTGGTTAAAAGAAAATAACCAAGATGATTTACTGCAAAAGATTTCTGAATATGTTCTGCGGTAAATTTTTTTTTCGATAAATAGATCCCATGGTTATTTACTAGAATATCTAATTGGTCATACTCATTTTTATATTGTGTCACTAAGTCATGTATTTGTTCTTGATATGCAAAATCACATAACATAAGCTCCATTGAGCCGTGTTTTGTGTACTTTCGGATATCAGCAATTGCGTTTTCACCTTTTTCCTTGTTTCTTACGACCATAACCACATGTGCTCCTAATTCAACCAAATATCTCGTTGTTGCTTTTCCTATACCTGAATTGGCGCCCGTTATAAGACATATTTTGTTATCTAATCTAGAAAACGACATTGTATTTCAAAAAAAGAGTTATTACAGAATATAATAAACTAAATTATTTATAATATAAAGAAAAATATTCTAAAAAACAAAGAATAATTAATGTATTAAGCTTCTAAACCTTTTACCAAATCGATTCTTTAAGTTTCTTAGTTGGTGTATGTTCTGCGTCATGAAAAATCTCTGGGAAAGTTTCCTCAAATTCTCGAATTTTTTCTTTGAAACGTAATTCTTTAACAATGAAATCTTCATTGGTTTGTTTTTCAAATTCTTTAGCAATTGAAGCTATTTTATTGCCAATTTTTTTAGCAGCATTAATCCAAGCTTGAGTAATATCCTTTTCTTTATGAAAAAGTAAAGCAACAGGATAAATATTTTTAGTAATTAAAATTTTAAAGTTATCAAAGGTAAATTGCGCTGAACCTTGCACAAGTTGTTGAGCCGTATGTTTAATTTTATCTTGAAGCTGATCAAATCTATCTTCTGGAAAATCACTAGATTCATAGGAAGAAAATAAGATAATTTCCCCTTCAGGGGAATAAACTAAGACATTTTTAACAACACTCATTCAAACAACTCACAAAAATATTATTTTACCTCCGCTTGTTTTCTGAAAAATTTCCGGAGCCAAGGGGGATATACATAACCTAAATAAGCAAAAATTACTGAGAAGATACTAAATAGTAAACCTGTATGGTAAAGGTATTGAGTTGGATTT